>CAYNYM010000034.1:0-14364 GCA_964401325.1 uncultured Desulfobacteraceae bacterium
GATCTGATCCGCAATTTTTTCGTGGGCCTGTTTGATTTCAGCCACGGATTTGAAAGTGCAAACGATTTTTTTCTTTGCTAAGCGCATAGTTATCCCTTTTGTTACACTTATTATGGACTAACCTTATGCCAAATGAGAGTTCTATGTCAAGGTGATTTCCCTGCTCTGAGTCAAGAGGCGTTAGGAAGGTCGGCAGTGCAGGGCCTGGGGTCTTTTCTCTGATCCACCATCAAGACATGATAGGCGAATTAGCCGAGGGATTTGGGTTTCTTCGGTCGGGATTGAGGCGGGAAAAAGAGGGGGAGGAAAGGCAAAATGACCCTTGATCTCTCCGGTGCAACCGGACAAACTCCAGCCGGGCCGCACCGTTTCCGGGTGGTCAAAATCTATCCTGAATGAGGACCGTCGCCCACTACCCGTCCAGGACCTCTCTGATGATCCGTGCCAATTTGCTCATGAGGATGGGTTTTTTCACGAACGCCTTTATTCCAATGGCCTTTGCCCCGTCTTCTGAAATCAGCTCACTGAAGCCGGTGCAGAGGATAATGGGGATATCGGCCCTCATGCCATAAGTTCCCGGGCCAGGGTCAATCCCGAAAGCTTGGGCATGGTCTGATCGGTCATTACCAGGTCAAACCGGGAAGGGCCTGCCCGAAATAATTCAAGGGCCTCCAGGCTGCTCGTGGTGACAACCACATCATAGCCGAGGCTCGTCAACTGCTGTCGGGCGATATCAGCAATGATTTCTTCGTCATCAACAAAAAGAACCCGCTCCTTCCCGGTGGGAAAGGATTCAGGACTGTCCGGCTCTGCGGTATTTTCGGTCTCTTCTCGGGGCAGCAGGGCGTGAAAAGTCGTTCCCTTGTTGGGGGTGCTCTTAACGGTGATTGTTCCGCCGTAGCTTTTAATGATGCCGTGGACCACCGCGAGCCCCAGCCCGGTACCCTCGCTCGGGGGCTTGGTACTGAAGTAGGGGTCGAAGATTCTTTCCAGGACCTCGGGGGTCATGCCGTGACCCGTATCACCGATGCTCAGGCTGAAGTAGGGACCGGGATTCAGGTCGGGATAGGGCCTTGCCGTTTCAGGATCGAGTTCCGTCTCCTTCGCCGTGACCGCCAGAATCCCGCCCTTTTCACGCATGGCATGGGCCGCGTTCGTACACAGGTTCATCAATACCTGATGCACTTGTGTCGGGTCCGCCATCACCGTGGTCGACTCGGGTTCAATGCACAGCCGAATCTCGATGCTCGAGGGTAAAGAGGCCCTGAGCAGTTTAACGGCCTCCTTTAGGATAAGGCTCACTCTTAGCGGTTTTAGTTGCTTTACCGTCTGCCGGCTGAAGGTAAGGATTTGTTTTACCAGTTCTTTTGCACGGTTGCCCGCTTTCAGCACTTGCTCCAGGTCGCGGCGGGCCGGCGAGTCGCCGGAAACACCGTCCAGGGCCAACTCCGTGTAACCAAAAATGGCACCGAGAATATTGTTGAAATCATGGGCGATGCCTCCTGCCAGGGTCCCGATAGCCTCCATTTTCTGGGCTTGCTGGAGTTGATTCTGAAGCCGTCTGCTCTCCGTAATGTCCTCATAGGTGATAAGGCGTTCCTTGTTCTCCATGATCACGGACCTTGAGCGTATCACTTTTTTGGATCCGTCTTTACAGGTCAAGGAAAAGATGATGTCCCGAGATTCTCTCCCGGCGGAGGCGTGTTTGTCATTGCTCCATGTGGAAACGAGTCCTTTTCCATATTCAGGTTCAGGACAGGTCCTCTTGACCCAGTCCCGCTCGGTCGGGATTTCTTTCCGGGTGTACCCGAAGGTTTGGATGAATTTCGGGTTGACGTATTTGGTGTCGCCGTCCTTGCCGATCAGGGCGATTCCTAGGGGGGACTCTTCTGTAAGAATACGAAATTTTTCCTTTTCCCTTCGCAGGGATTCTTCTGCCTCTTTCCGTGCGCTGACGTCTCGGATTGCCGCCGCCCGCAGCATTTCCCCATGCAAAGACATGTTTTTGGCATGGATTTCAATGGGGAAGGTGGTTTTGTCTTTTCTGAGGGCAACCGCCTCATAGGTCTTTTCGTATTCGGCCAGGACGTTCTTCTCCACAACCTCGCGAGACACGGGGGCAATTGTATCAAGGATATCCATGCCGACAATCTCGTGTCTCTCATATCCGTACATCCTTGAAAACTGCCGGTTGATGTCCCAAATTTTACCATCATGATGAATCATAAGTCCTTCGAAAGAGACCTCATCCGCGAATTTTCGAAACCTCTCTTCGCTTTCTCGAATTTCCTGCTCCGCACGCGTCCGGTCCGTGATGTCCTGAAAGGAGGCCGTCATGCAGACAGGCTCGCCCTTTGCATCATTTACCAGGCTTCCCCAGAGGAGGACATCGAATGGTGCCCCGTCCTTTCTCTTTGCCTTCAGTTCACCCGACCAGACCCCCCTTGTCCTCAGGTGTGCCATAATCTTGACAGGCATCTCCTCGTCCTGACAGAAATCCAGGACCGGCCTGCCCAGGACTTCCTCTTCACGATCATATCCCCAAAGCCTGAGGCAGGAGGGATTCGCATAAGTCAATCCACCTTCAAGGTCTGCAATGGCAATGGCGCTGATAGCGGCCGCTATGGCGCTGCTCTTTATCCTCAGATTCTCCGCCACCCTTTGTCCCCTTGATTTGTCCCCAACCTTCATCGGCATCCTTCCAACTCTATGAAATGAAAAAAGTTCATTACTCCGGCAGTGAGATAACAAAATAAAGCAGATTCCGTGCCGGAAGCGGGGACGGGAAGAATATTATTTTATTTGGTATAATGAGGCGGTTCCTCAAGGTGCTCCGGGAGAGAAGGGGTAATGAGAAGCGTCATAGGGATTTGTCGTTTCGTCAAATCCTTGACTTCATCGAAGGATTTTTTGGGTTGCAGTATCGGCACTGTGGGAGAGGCGCTTCGCCCGCCTTAACGATGATCTTACGCCGATCTAAGGCTTGAACCGCGCCATTCGCAGATCGTTGTTGATATCCGATCCAACCCTGATGTTATTTCATGAAATACATCCCGCTGGTGAGTGCCACGAATTCGCTTCAGGGAGAAAGCGGACGCGTCAGGGAAAAAGGAGGTTTCTCTCAAGGTTCAGAGAATAATGGCGGTCGGTGGGTATTGGGGGTTGAGCATGGATCGTTTTTCAAATTCCCCGGCCCGGAGCAATATCCAAGAAATATCCCAAAGCCGGGGCCCGCCTCCGCCTTACCCTGTGAACCGGAAGGAATCGGGCCGCAATATATCCGTTGATCATATTCATCCATCAACGGAAAAAACGATTTCGTGGCACTCATCAGCTGACGGCTTTAGAAAAAGTCCAACCGCCCTGCTCAGAGCAGAATTTGGCGTCATTTTGGGGCCTTGAAGCCTGTTGATACGCTATTGGGAAAGAGGCTTCGCCGTCGCAGACGGCATTTTCATTAAGCAGGGCGTCTTAGAATTTTTTCCATTGCCGCAGCATTATAACGCTTTACGGTTTCCATGTCGTGCTGCTGTGCGTTACTATCTTGTGATCGCTATGATAACTGTGAAAATGACTCCTTTCCGACGCTATGTCTCGGGGCCTCTATGTGAACCGGAGAAATTCCGTCTCGCCCGGTCGCAATCGGTGAGACATCCGACTCGAAGGTCGCCAAGATGAGCTGAAGTGTATAGAAATCCAAATCAAAATTATGCCAACCCAATGCATGGATCTGCCGGTTCAGTTCTTCCAGTGTTAGGTGCGGATCAGCCGCAAGGGTATTGGCCAGGTTTCTGATGAAGGCGGGAATGGAGGTGAGTTCCATCCCTTTGCTAACCAGCAATTCTATAAGTGCTTTGATGAGTCGTTTCATTCTCTGCTCCGTACTAAAGACTCTAACAACCGGTCTGATCGTTATGCCGTGTCAGTGGGTCAATGCCGAGTTCCAGCCATTGTTTTGCAGTTCAGTCGGGGGAGGGAGGTTATTCGGTAGGCCGCGATCATGATTCTCTCCGGCCTTGTTTCCCTTGGAAATGATCATCTCAAGGGATTCGAACTCTTTTTCATCCTCTACGTTTACCTCGATCCCCAGCCCGTTGGATCCCATGGCCCTGCCGATGACATAACCGGTCGTTACGCACTCTATATTATATTGAAAAGCGGGATATATTTTTAAATCCTCCCATCTCTTCATATCCATAAAAATGACGTCGGGCTTGTGAAAATCGATTGTTTCGTAGAGTCCCTCGCTGTCACTGGAGGTCATGACTTCAAGGCCCAAAAGGGAGAGTTTTTCTTGGTAAAACAACCTGATGGTGCGGTCATTATCGACCAGGAACAAGATTTTTTTCATGACTACCCCGTTTTGTCCAAAGGTTAGACATTCTCCGCTTCAGTCCGCGAGAAGGCCTTCCCGCCCCGAAACGGTTCGGTAAGACATTTTGAAACATCAGATCAGATTTACCCTCACTGAGGTAAGCTCATTTGCCGTGCAGGCCCGGATCCTTTTGATAGATGAAAAAGGACTCGAAGTGCCTGAACTATCCCCTCGTATGAGATTACCCTTGTGGGTGGGGAAGGTTATTGGATCCCTTGATTTTGGCGGCGTTTTTCGACCGCGAAAGGACACTGTGTCGTCCGTCTTTATTAATATAGGGGGATATGTCGATTTCGCATTCAGGGAAGACGGCCTCAAGCAATGCGATCAAGGGTTCATCCCGTTTTCCTCGTCTTGAAAGAATGACTATCTTATCCACGCACCACCTCCTTTCAAACTGGGGCTAAAGGAAGGAATGGGATACTCCGATCGGAAATTCATGATGCCTGTCCCATAACCTTTTTTTCAGGGCACGCGTGATGGCACACGTGATAATTCTGCAGCCCCAAATGTCCCTGTGATAGGGATGCGGGGCACTGTCGGTAGGAAGTAAGTCTGAATTATATTGAATTGCGAGTTGCTGGCAGTATTGCTCCCGGAGAGGGCTTTTGTCCATAGAGAGAGGCGTTCATTTTTCTGGGGAAAGTTCCCGAAACATGGGAGATTATCCCGGTGGCACAAGGCATGCCGAGAAGGGGGGGGATGGAAATTTAGGCCTTCCATAGATCGACATCGATGAGGCCGAGTCTTGCGGCGTAACGGACAAGGTCCATGGTGCTGTGGAGGTCCAGTTTGCTCAAGATATTGGCCCTGTGATTTTCAACCGTCTTCGGGCTGATAAAAAGTTTCTCGGCAATATCCTTGGTGGGCAGGCCCTCTGCAATGAGGCGCATGATCTGCTGTTCCCTCGCGGTGAGGGCCTCATAGCCGGTATCCCTGATTTTTTTCTCTTTTTCGCCAAAATCCATGAGGCCTTTGGCGACCTTTTTGGAGAGTGAAGAGTCTATAAAGTACTCCCCCTTGGATAAGGCCTCAAGGCATTCCAGTAGCCTTTCAGTGGCCGATTCCTTGACGACATATCCCATGGCCCCTGCCTTAAAGGCCTCGGTAATATAATCGATTTTTGAGTGCATGCTGATAATGGCCACTTTTGCTTTCGAAAGGACACGCAAGATATCACGGGTGACTTCTATGCCGTTCTCATCCGGCAAGGAAAGATCCATCAAGACAAGGTCCGGCCTCAGTTCTCTCGCGCTGGTCAGACCCTCGGCCGCGGTTCCGGCTTCCCCGACGACGTCGTAGCCGGGTTGACGAGCCAAGAGGGTCTTGAGACCTTCTCTAAAGAGGGGATGATCATCGACAATTAGAATGGTTTTTTTGTTAGCCACTGCCTGTCTCCTTGTAAGGCACTTCCGCCACGATTTTTGTGCCCTGCATCGGTCTTGAATCGACCTTGATCTTTCCGTTGAGGAGGGCCACCCTTTCCTCCATGCTTCGGATCCCCATTCGCCTTTCATCGACTGCGTCCTCAAGGCGACTCTTCAAATCGAATCCCTTGCCGTCATCTTCAATGCGGAGAATGATCACCGGGAAGGAGGCGATCAAACGGATGGACACCTGTTCGGCCTCCGCATGGCGTTTGATATTGGTTAAAGCCTCCTGGATCACTCGGTAAAGGCCAATTTCAGTATCAAAATCCAGCTTGACATGGTCCATCCCGGCGGAGAAGCAGTCAACCTTTACGCCGGTGATCTGAGTAAATTCCTCACTGTACTGACGGATGATGGGAACCAGCCCCAACTGACTCAAACTAGCCGGGCTCAGGTTGTAGGCCAAATTTCGAACCGACATGATGATCCCCTGGACCTGCTTGGACAGACCGGAAAGTCTCCGCATCGGCCCATCCGGAACATGGGGGTAATCGTCAAAAAGGGTGTCGAGGTTGATTTTCAATGTGGAGAGGTCCTGGGCAAGGTGATCGTGGAGGTCGCAGGAAAGGCGCTGCCTTTCCATCTCCCCGGCTTTCATCAACTGCTGAGAAAGACTGCGAACGTGCTCCTCGATTTTTTTCCGGCGGGTAATGTCACGAATAAGAAGGAGTGAGCCCGCAAAGTTGTCTTTTCCCTTGAGCCTCAAATGGGTCAGGAGCATATCAAAGTAACTGACACCGGATTTTGTGGTCTGGTAATAGGCATGTCTCTTGACTTCTTCAAAATCGTAGGCGGTCTCGAATTTTAGAGTTTCCCCTTTGAGCAGCATGGCCTTGGCATCCTCAGGCAGATTCGGGTTATCGAAGAGGTTGTCCCCCTTTATATCCGCCATGTCCGTGATACCGAATATTTCCAAACAGGCGGGGTTGGCATCAATCAATTCGCCGCGAGAATCATAGAGTTGTATGCCGATAGGGGATTCTTTAAAGATTCGTCGAAATTTTGCTTCACTTTCCCGGATGGCCTGTTCCCCTTTTTTCCTGGCACTGATATCCCGATGAACGCCTCGGTAGCCCAGCAGTTCTCCGCTCTTGCTGAAAAAAGGAACGGCGCTGGTTTCTGCGATGACCTCATACCCGTCCTTGTGAACGAGGCCATGCTCGAGGGAGACGACGGGTTCCTTTGCCGCTATGATTGCCATGAGTTTTCTTTTTTGGGTCTCTTTCAACCGTTTCGGAAATAGATCGAAAAAGGACTTCCCGATCACCTCATTGGCATGGCAGCCCAAGAGGTCTTTTACAACGGGGTTGGAATACATGAATTTGGCCTCAGGATCTATTTCCGAAATCCAATCGGAAGTTCGTTCGGCCAGATCCTGGAACCGTTTCTGGGATTCTCTCAGGGATTCTTTGAGCCTTGCTTCGCGTACAACTTTTTCGATAACGCTTGGCAGCAGGGTGAAGAAATCAGAGGATTTGACGATGTAATCCCATGCCCCCAGCTTCATGGCCTGAACGGCGATACTTTCGTCTCCCTGGCCCGTGATCATGATGACCGGTATGTCTTTTTCGTCCTGTTTCAGGGTCTCCAGGAATTCAAGCCCCGTCATGCCGGGCATGAGATAGTCGGTGATAATGATATCGGGGTGGAGTTCGTGGAGCTTGGCAAGACATGCCGTTGCATCGTGAAAATGATGCACCATGGCCTTTGGCATGGCCTTGAGGATGGTTCGCTTCATGAGCCCGAAATGGGCCTCTTCGTCTTCGATGATGACAAGTGTCAACGGATCCACGGCATTGACCATGACGTTGGCTCCAGGGATTGAGAGGTTTCAGCTTTGAATTGTGGCCGGTCGATTGATCAGCATCCAGTAGAAATCGATTTGCTTGACCTTTTCCTCGAATGCCTTGAATCCCACCGGATTGGTTAAGTAGCTGTTGGCGTAGTAATTGTATGCCTCCGAAATATCCTCTTCCCGTTCTGAAGTGGTCAGCATGATGACGGGGATTCTCTTGAGTTCCGCGTGCTCCTTGATTATTTTGAGCACCTCGATGCCGTCCATACCGGGTAACTTGATATCAAGCAGGATCAGTCCGGGAAGAGGGTACCGGGTTTTATCGGCGTACTCATCGCGGTTAAAAAGATAGTCGAGGGCCTTCTCACCGTCAGATACGATATCAATATGGTTTGCATTTCCTGCTTTTCTTATGGCCCGGCTCGTAAGAAGCGCATGGGCTTCTTCATCCTCTACGAGTAGTATATTAAGGGGTTGGTAATCCATGATCAAGCCTCCCTGTCCTGAATGGTAAAGAAGAAGGTCGTGCCTTTTCCCGGTTTCGAATCAAGCCAGATCTTCCCTCCGTGATTTTCGATGATCCGTTGCGCGGTGGTCAGCCCTATGCCGGTGCCCCCATCCATTTTCTTTGCTTGGGGAAGTCTTTGAAAGACCTGGAAAATCTTCTCGAAGTACTTTGAGTCAATCCCGATGCCGTTGTCTTTAACGAAAAATATCCTCTGACCGTTTTCTTCCCGGACCCCAACATCAATCTTGGGGGAAGGATTATCGGGTCCCGCATATTTTATCGCATTGGAGATCAAATTCTCCATCACCTGGGCCATGCGTTTTTTTTCAGCCCGCATATCCGGGAGATTTTCCTCAACATGGACCTCGATTCCCTTTTCCTGAATAAGAGGGTACATATTTGCCAGGATCTCCTCCACCAGATCTCGGAATGAAAATCTTGTGGGTGTCTCGGGCAGACGTCCTATACGGGAGAGTTCAAGGAGATCATTGATCAGGGTTTCCATCTTTCGGGTGGCATCACTGATAAAGTTCAGATAAGTGTCTCCATCCGCCGTGATCTGATCTCCGAAATCCTCACGAAAGGCTCCGATGAACCCTTCGATGGTCACAATCGGCGTTTTCAGGTCATGGGAGACAGTATAAACAAAAGTCTCCAGTTCCTCATTTTTTGCCTCGATTTCCGAGAGCAAGGCTTCAAGCTCCGTTTCTTTTTTCCTGAGGGTATCCTCGGCCTTTTTCCTCTCAGCAATCTCACGAAGGGCTTGGTCCCTTGCTTCACGGTAGAGTTGCATACGCTGAATCAGAAAATAGAGAATCAGGGAGAGGGCCGTTGAAATGGCAAAGCCGAAAGAGAGAAAAGCGAGATGGGTAAGAGACGGGATGGGATGGGTCGTGACCCTGGGTTCAATCGCCATATGCCAGATCTTGCCGGGAAACCGAATCGTCCGGGCTGCATGGAGTTTATCCTTGTGCGGCTCCTCTTCGACAGAATCTTCGTTGATGTAAACAAGCTGGTTTGCTTCGTAAATTCTGATTCGGAACCCCGCCAGGATATCCTTTGAAAGGGCAATGTCCATAATCGGGCTGAGTCTGAAAACCCCGTCGATACAGCCCTGCATTTCGTGATTGTAGATCAGGGGCAAGAATACGTGAAAGACTGCGTCCACGTCTCCGAGAACGGAACAGGGGGTCGTTCCAACCACCAAGTCCTGCCTGGTCTTTCGAAAGGTTTCCCCAAGCAGGGAACCGTCGAGACCAAAGATGGAACTGCCCCTCTTGAGGTCATCCCTCTCCGGAAAGACCCACTCCAGCACCCCCTCAGGATTGATCCAGTTAATGGCAAAAAAACCGGGATAATAAATATATAAGGAATCTGCGAACTGGTAGAATCGACTTGAGCTGAAATCGGGCGGCGTTCTTTCGACCCACCTGTCTGCCAGAAGCTGCAATGAAGCCATTCTGGCGTTCATCAGGCCTTCGATACGAATCTTGATCTGGCCCGCCGCCGTTTCGGTGTGGCGAATCAACAGTTCTTTCTCATATTTGTTTACATTCTGCCATAGGGCTACAGAGATGCTTGAAAATAAACAAAATACGACAAAGGGGGCCAAATTGCGATAGGAGAATAAAGACACCTCAAATAATCTCCGATTAATTTCATTTGTTGGCCAGGATTTCCTGAAGCGATTCAATCTAACTGAAAATGCACTTTTTATCAAGCCCTTCAAGGGCCTAAATCCACCGCCTCATTCCCGGATCACTGCGGGAGTCAGATAGCCGGGGTTTTTTACACGCTGTAAAGGAATCGGACACACCCTGCATTTGAACGCTCTGTTTTCTTGACCCTCTCCCTTAAAATTTGCTAATAATTATATGCGGTTGATTTCTTTCATCCCTTAGGCGACTGCTGGCATAACCGTTGCATATTTTATGAAGGGGGATTTTGATCAGGTCGTTTCCCCCCCCTCTCACATTTAATGGGTTTTTCACGTTGTACCGAGCGTAAGAGAGGCATAATTGGAACAGGTCCTTCTCATACTCGTGATCGCGCTGGCGCTTGTTCTTGCGTTCATCAATGGATTCCATGACGGCTTCAACGTCATTGCCAATAGTGTGCTGTCCCGGTCCATTGTCCCTGCCAAGGCGTTGCTTTTCGCCTCTACGGCCACCTTTATCGCGCCGTTCCTATTCGGCACCGCAGTGGCAGCAACCATCGGCAATGAAATGATCAATCCGGCCTCTCTTGACCGCGCCACTCATATCGCCTCCATGCTTTTTATATTTTCCGGCCTTGCCGGTGCCATTGTCTGGAGCCTCATGACGTGGTGGATAGGTATGGCGCCAAGTTCATCACACGCGCTTTTGGGCGGTCTCGTAGGCGGGGGCATCGCCGCCTTCGGATTCGACATCGTCAACTGGTCCAACCTGCTGGTCAAGGCCTGCCTTTTTTTGTTTATGTCACCCCTGGTCGGCATTGTCCTGTCCTTCCTTTTTATGCGTATTGGGGCCACCATTTACAGACATTCCCTTAGACCACAGGATGATTTTTCCAAACGGGCTCAATGGTTCAGTCTCATATGCCTGAGTGCAGGCCACGGGACAAACAACGCGCAGAAGGCCATGGGCGTCATTGCGATGGTTTTGATGATCTCAGGGTCAATTCAGGCCTTTGAGGTTCCCTCATGGGCTGTCCTGGGTTGTGCTCTGGCCTTGACTCTGGGCGTCTCGGCAGGGGGGTGGAAGCTTCTCAGAATCCTCGGAGACCGGGCCTTTAGAATCAAACCGATTCATGCCTTCCATGCCCAGTTCACCGGGGGAGTGATTATTCTATTTGCCGGATTGATCGGGAGTCCGATCAGCACAACCCAAATCGTTAAATCAACCATTATCGGAGTCGGCGCAGGGCATCGAAAAAGGCCTGTCCGGATGATGCTTCTCAAGGATATAATGACTGCCTGGTTGTTAACCGTTCCGGCCGTGGCCTTCCTTTCTGCAACGATCTATTGGATTGTTTCCGGTGCGCTGGGGCAAGGTATGGGGAGTTTTGAAAGGATTATGCGGCTGTTGGGACAATAATCCCTTTATTGAGGTCGATCCGGAAACCGGAACCGGGGAATCGGCCCATGTCAGAGTCGGGGAGGACCGTCTTACCACCTATAACAAGGAGGGGTAGCCATGCTGGTCAAAAATTGGATGAATCGAAAGGTCATTAGGGTAAATGCGGATGATTATATGCTGGATGCGACAAAGGCCTTAAAGGAGCACGACATCCGGATGCTTCCGGTCACAAGAGACGGAAATCTGGTGGGAGTTGTTACGGACAGGGACCTCAAGAGGGCTTCCGCATCCGATGCAACGTCCCTGGAAGCCCATGAACTTCTCTACATCATAGCAAATATCAAGATCGAGGAGATCATGACCCGTAATCCTATCACGGTGAGTTATGATCATACGGTTGAAGAGGCCGCCGAAATCCTTCTGAAGAACAAAATATCCGGTGCCCCCGTGCTGGGCTCTGAAGGCGACTTGGTGGGCGTCATCACGCAAACGGATATCTTCAGGGTGCTGATTTCCCTGACAGGAGTGGGCAAGCGAGGCCTCCACTTTGCCTTCAGGCTCGAAGACCGGCCGGGTTCGATCAAGGAGGTCGCAGATGTTATTCGTAAATACAAGGGGCGAATGACGAGTATTTTAAGCTCCTACGAACAGGCCCCAAAGGGCTATCGGCATGTCTACATTCGTTTTCGCGAGATCGATCGATCCCATCTGACTGAGCTCGTTGATGAGTGCAAAAAGACGGCCCCTCTTCTTTATATGGTTGACCACCGGGATAACACGAGAAAAATATTCGAAGACCGCTAGCAGGCGGTCAGGGCTGATCGGGGTCCGCAGGTGGGGTGATGAAAGCCCTGTGTGACAGGCATTTTTTACAGTCTGTAAAGGAAGTTTACATAAAATCGCATTTCGGCCCGGACGAAGGCCTTTGCGGTGGTACCTGATTGCATCTGTTTCTAAATACTTATGAAAAATCGTGTCCATGGTCGACCATGGCATAGACCTTGCCTCTTTATCCATGCGAATGCGACGAGAGGAAGTTTTGTGAAAAAGGGCATCACCATTTTGATAGCGGATCGAAATCCTCATGTACGCGAGTTTCTTAAGCGTGAGCTCGTGGCGGATGGATATCGAGTAAAACTGGCCAAGAACGGGAGGGAGGTCCTGAGCCGTCTTGGGAGTCAGCAAGGAGTCGATCTTTTGGTCCTGGATCTGGATCTCCCCCATGCAGGGGATCTCGCAATCCTCGATGAGATCCGTGGTCTTATCCCCTCATTGCCCGTCGTTGTCCACACCTTTCTGCCGGAATATACCGGCCATTCCGCCACTCTATCCAACGCAGCTCTCGTGGAAAAGGAAGGCAACAGCGTTGATCGCCTGAAAGATGTGATCAGCGAAGTCCTCAACAATCCGGCCCCTCACTTTATCCGAGAATCTCAACTCAGCGACCCAAACCCAAGGCAATTCTAATGGGAGTCTATGACCCGGCCAGTCGGCATGGGTGAACCAAAAATGGTAAAAGGGGTCAATTTACGCTTGGCAAATGAAGGCGTCTGGGATATAGATAAAGGCGTTATCCTAGTCATTGTTAACGGGTGTCTTTTGGCCCTGTCATTCCTTGCCGTTTCCAAATGACTCCGTGAATGCCTACATTTTTCTCGCAAAGCAGTTTGATTTGCGAGGGAATTCGTATGTGAAGGGCTAGGTCTACAAGCACAGAATCTCTATTCGTTTAGCGCAGCACATCATCTCTCTTCTAGTCGTTCTTGTTGAAATGAGCAGTGGATATTAACCATTCCAAATGGAGCTTCGTGTCCTTATTGCGAATGGGCAGTCAAAACAGAATTCCTCTAAAGGGGCAACTGTCGGATTCGACTGTCGTCAATACCCATGATTCCAGCGAAACGTTCCAATAGCCTACAAAACCGATTTCCTGCCCGCACCATGGTGCCATGCGTTGATGTCTCAATGACGCGGGTCGCCTCTTCTATATTTCTTACCCGAACACCCACCCCCAAATACCCTATAATACAGCAAATGCCTGCAGCGCAGTACCGGGATCGTATTTCTAAGAGAATATCGAATTGCTTTTTTTGTGAAAAGTCCGGCCTCAAGTTTTTTTCCGCAAAAAAAATCGGTTCAAAAACGCAGGAGGGAAAATGTTTTACAAACAAAGGGGATTCCAGCTTCTCATAGCCTTTGCACTCGGCGCCATCGTTCTTTTACTGCCCAGACCGGAGGGGACAAAATTTCGGATAACAGGAGATGACGGCAGAAATCTCTTAGCACAAATCGGTCAATCTTTTGTCGTTCTTCCGGACGGAGATTCCAAGAGCGAAGGGTATTCGGTCCAATCAAAGGGTGGGGGCGCTGCCGGGGGATCCAGATCGTTTCTCAGGGCGGAAGCGGAAAAGCTGGACATGGAAGGCGTCGAGATTAAGTACATCGACGGCCTCTCTCCCAAGGCCAAGCGATTCCTGGCCGTTTTGGTGGTCCTTATCTTCCTCTTTATTGTTGAACCGATTCCCCTGGAAATTACGGCAATTTGCATCGGGGTTTTTCTTGTCGTTATGGGAATTGCCGATGTGAAGGACGCCTGGGCCCCCTACATGCACCCCGTGGTCGTGTTTATCATGTGCTGTCTGATCTTTGCCCTATCCCTCGATAAAGCTGGCCTTACCAGGCGGCTCGGCTATTATATCATCAAAAGGGCGGGAACCAGCGTCACCCGCTTTACCTTTATCATTGCCGTGGGTCTCGGGATTTCTTCCTCTTTTATGCACGACGCGGCCGCCTGCGCTATCGGCATCGTCACCATGCTTCCTCTCATGAAGGCCGTGGGGATCGATCCCCAGTCCAATACGGCCAAATTTATGATGCTTTCCCTGCCCTTCGCATGCTCCTGCGGCGGGATGGGCTCTCTGGTCGGGGGGGGGCGCTGCATGGTCGCCGCGGCCTTTCTCAAAGAGTTCACCGGGATTGAAATCACCTTCATGGATTGGATCAAGTATGCCATGCCCGCCGCCATTGTAACCGTGCCCGCAGCGGTTGCAATCGTATACCTGGTGTTCCGCCCGAATCCGAAATACAAGCTCCCGGAATTCGACGAGGAGATCGGTCCCTGGACTTCTGTGGAAAAAAAGACCCTGATTATTATCTCCCTGTCCTTTATCCTCTGGCTGACCAAGGGATTTCACGGT
>CAYNYM010000035.1:0-7838 GCA_964401325.1 uncultured Desulfobacteraceae bacterium
CAATCGGCGGCGTGATGTTGGCAAAAACCGCTGCATAGAGGACGAAAAAATGGGCCTGAAGCCGGGGAATTCCCATTTTGATCAATATGGGAGCACAGGTAATGGCAACCAACAAATAGGCCGCGGATGTCGGAATCCCGCATCCCAGGATAATGCAAATGATGAAGGTGAAGATGAGCAGCAGGACCATGCTGTTTCCGCAAAGGGACACAATGATGGAGGGCAGTTTGATACCCATTCCCGTCATGGTAATCGTGATGATGGTCAGCCCAAGGACCGCACAGATGCAGCCCACCTTGCTCCCTATCTCCGCGCCTTTGACCAGCCCTTCGATGAGTGTCGATAGGGAAGGCCTCGTTTCTTTCCGGATCATGCAGATCACGAGCAAAATAATGGTTCCCCAAAAGGCGGCAAGAGTCGGTGTGAATTCGAGCAGCAAAAGGATGGTCAGGATGAGCAGCGGCCCGAAAAACACCGGAGAACGGATAAACAATTCCTTTTTGTCTATATTGACCGTCTCCGCCTTTTGAATACCCAGTCTCCCTGCCTGAAACGTCACGTACATGGCGGCTGAAAAGATATAGAGCAGGGCCGGGAGAATGGCCACGGCCACGATGTTTTTGTAGGGAATGCCGGTAAATCCGACCATGACAAAGGCCACGATTCCCATCACCGGCGGCACGATAGGGCCACAGGTGGAGGCCGCCGTCTCGATACCCCCGGCATGTTCAGCCGGGTAGCCCGCCCGTTTCATGGCCGGGATCGTAAAGGACCCGGTGATCATGACATTAGGGCCCGGAAGTCCACTCACCGAACCCACCAAGGCGCTTGTAAACACCGCAGCCATGGCCGGTCCGGCTCGAAAGTGATGAGAGACCCAGTCACCAATCATACTGAAGAAGTCCACGGCCCCTGTGGCACTCACCAGCATGGCAAAGACCATAAACATAAAGATGAGTGTAGCAGAGATAGTCAACAGGTACCCGTAGATTCCCGAAATGCCAAAGGAGAGTGAGAGCCGGGATATGATCAGACTGGTATCCATTTTCATGGCCTGAATGGGACCCGGCAGCAGATATCCGAAAAAGGCGTAGAGGATGAAAACACCGGCCAGTATGGGCAGGACCGGACCTGCTGCTTCGTAGCAGGCGATTAGGCAGACAACGACCAGGATGGCGCCTATGATAAGGTCCGGTGTGGTGTTGAAAGAAAGGCGGTACAACAGGTCTTCATAGAAGAACTGGACATACAGGATGCAGACCAGGGAGATGACCGCCAGCCCCAGTTTCAAATACCACAAGTTGTGATTCTTTCGAATCATAAACAAATAGGTAAGAATGAGGGCAAATCCCAGATGGGTATTGGCATGAAGATCCGGGGCCTGGATGAGGACTCGCACATAGAGAAAATGGTATATCACCATGATCACCGAGAGGATCAGGATGGTCCAGTTCAGAACCTTCTCTCCTGCGGGTTTGTCTTTTTCGATCGACGTGTCCCCGGTCAAATTATGTGAAGAGGCAGCCATTCAATACTCTCCTTTCATTGGGGCATGAAAAAATACGCCAAAAAAATGACTGCTCCCCTTATTGGAAAGCAGTCACTTTCACAACAAACACACGCTACCGCCCGACTTCTTGTCCCTTTGATTCGAGGAACTTGACGACGGCCGGATGATAATCTTCCCTCGGAACCGGCAGCCCTCCGATGGTCTCTTTGGTAATACCTTTTCCGATGGCATGGTAATTCCCGAACTCCTCGGCGTTTTCATACATGACGCGGACGATCTCGGTCACGATATCGTCATCCATGTCTTCATGGACAAACCAACCCAGGGAGTTGAGCAAACCCTTGAAATTGGGTAGATCGGATTTTCCGATTTTCTTGGCCTTACATCCGATCAGGGACAGTGACGTGGCACCGGTCTTCTCTCGCGCCATTTCGATGTCCTTGTCTTCGATACTCATGATGTGGACCTTTCGTGCAGCCAGGAGCCTCTCGAAGGGCGGCATGGGCTTCCATTCCTTATATTCGCCGGGTCCCAGGGCAACGGCGCCCGTCCAGGTAATATCGATGGTCCCGTCGAGCAGCCTGTCAACGGCGATATTGGCGGTATTTCCATAGGTCAGTCGGACCTCCCGGCGATTATTCCAGGCATGGTCCACGAGCCATTCCTCCATGAACTGGTTTGTGGATCCCATGGTGTCCAGTCCCCAGGTCTTGCCTTTGAGATCTTTCCACGTCTTGATCTTTGGGTCCAGGGTGATCTGAGGCGAGCAGATGTTGGCCAGGAGTCCCACCCATTTGGCCTTTTTCCAGGGCCCGACTTTGTTATAGGGTTTCATGGCCAGGGCACACTGGTCCACACCGATGGTCACGGCCGAACCAAAATAGGTGTTCTTTTTCTCGTCGTGCCCGATGATATGTCTGAGATTCTCGAACGTACTCGCCGTCTCGACCGCATTGACCCGCAACCATTCGGAGTTCTTGTTGATCAATTCACTCAGTGCGAAACCGAGGGTATAGACCACACCGCCGGAAGGCATGGTGTACAGCGTGAGCGTGACTTTCTCATGTGCAGGGGCGGAAAAAGCCGTAAGCGGTAAAGCCATCAGCACCATAGCCAGGGCCATAATGGTTAATCGTTTTTTCATTGACAGACCTCCTCTTTTTGAAAAAGCTATCTTCTAGGATTTTTATGCTTAATGAAACGTCCTTCTAACCGGTCCGACACCCCCTTTCTATCAATGCGCTTTGATCGCAAAGGTCCCGGATGGGACTTCCCTCGCCTTTGCCTCGGATATCTTCGGCTCTCTAGCCGTGCACCGCAGCTTCGAAGGCCCGTTTTGCATCAAAGGGCACACAGGGGCAGTTTCAACAAATTGATTGCGTTGTCCTGATAGATTTTCTTTTTTCCTTCGTCATCGAGGCCCATTCCCTCGACCGATGCGATCGTGTCCCGTATCAGTCTGCGTCCCAGCTGGTTGTCAAAGGGGAGGTCCGTTCCAAAAACCATTTGATCGATACCGGCAAAGGAGAGGCCACATTTCAGCGCAGCGGTATTTCCGTTTACGGCCGTGTCATAGTAGAAACGCCGATAATAGGTAACGGCCTTTTCCTTGAGATAGATATCCCGATGCCCCATCCGCATCTCGTTGAAATCGTCGTTCCAGTCAACACGCCCGGCAAGATAGGGGATCACCCCCCCACAATGGTGGGTAACGATTTTCAACCCGGGGAACCTCTCCATGACCCCGCCATAGACCAGCCGTGTCATGGCGAGACCCGTGGCATAGGGCCAGCCGAGTTTGGTCCACACGCGGTACTTGGAAAACTCCTCACCCTCATAATCGGGGATGTTCATCTCTCGCATGGGATGAATAAAAATGGGGCGGTTCAGTTCCACCATTTTTTCATACAGGGGCATGAATTCCGGGGCATCAAGGGGTTTTCCGGCAATATCCGTGGTCATCTCGACCGCCCGCAACCGGAGGTCTTTGACGGCCCGCTCCGCCTCGACGATGGCTGCATCCACATCGGTCAGGGGGAGGGCCGCGATGCCGGCGGCAAAACGATTGGGATGTTTCTCCACCAGCTCGGCAAGCTCGTCATTGGCAATGCGGCAAAGCTCAATGGATATTTCAGGAGAGGCGATGGAATAAACGGCCGGTGACGCAATAGATATGACCTGAATATAGTCCTCGAAGGCATCCATGACACGAAACCGGGCATCCAGATCAACCAGAGTGGGCACGGTCTGGGCATACCGGGCGGTGTTGAGTCTGATATCCCTCCCGGTTACCTTTTTTTCAAGCCCTTCCTGATATTTCTTGGGCAGGATGTGGGTGTAGGCATCTATAATCATTATCCTCTTCTCCTTAATTTGAATTAGTATGGTGGCAAACCGGCACTGACCATCATCCCCAAGGGAAAGATGATCTCAATGGCTCCCTCGGGGCAGTCCTGGCGACAGGATCCGCAATGCCAGCATTCTTCAGGATACTTGACAAAAGGCCGCTCTTGCTCGGCGTCCATATATATAACATCCAGGGGACATGAATCCTCGCATGTCCCGCACCCGACACAAAGATTATTATCGATTATCGGAGGCATGATATTCTCGCTCCTTTCATTCGTATTTTAGCGGAACGAAACCGGCCTTCGCCGTTCCCGCTTTACCTCTTTCGATGGTGACCTGACCCAGCCAGTGCTCGTCATCCGTATCCGGGAAATCCAGTCGGTTATGGCTTTGCCCGAACCGGCTTTCTTGACGATACATCGCGGCCGTGATCATACACCGGCCAACGGAGAGCATGTTATAGACTTCCTGTGTCCGACAGAGGTCATGGTAGGTCTCAGCCTTGACTTTGTCCCTCCATTTTTCCAGGTAATCCAAATTTTCCCAGGCCTTTTTCATACCCCAGGCCGAACGCGCAGGACCCATGCCTTCTGACAGTGTGCGCTGCAGGACAGCCTCAAATTCATGCCAGGAAACAGAACGCGATTCTTCCATGGGAGAAAAGATGCGTTCTCGAATCTCTTTCACCTGCCTTTCCGGCAGCGGCAAAGTCCTTTCCCCAACCTTTCCGGCATAGGCGGAGGCGGTCTTTCCTGCGTGTATGCCGCTTGTTACCGCCATATGAAGACTTCGGCACTGATCGGCGGAGTTCCCGCCGGCAAACAGTCCCGGCACATTGGTTGCACAATCTTCACCGATCTTGATCCCGCTGCCGCACACCTCGTTAGGCCCTCCCTGCATGCCCTCAGAGGTGCCGATCTCCATCAAATCCGTTCTGATATCAATGCCTTTCTGTTCCAGGTAATCCGGAAAGGTGTCCTTGTCGTAGGACAGGGTGGTTACCAGGTGTTCCAGGCCTTGAGGATCAAGGTCCCGGCAATCGATGTATACGGGACCTCTATGGCCCTTCAGCTCAGAGAGCACACCCTCGGCCAGTTTATACCTCGGGCCTTTCATGCCGAGTGGATGATATCGCTTCATGAAATCCTCGCCCGAACCGTTGACCAGCTTTCCGCCCATGCCCACCAGTGCGTTCAGCCCGGGAGCACTGAAACCCCTCGGAACCACGGTCATCCTCAAGTACTCCACATTGGCCAGCCTGGCCCCGGCACGAAAACCCATGGCCTCGCCATCGCCAGTATTGGCCGGACACATCCAGCAATTGAAGCTCAGTCCGCTCGGATTTTGAAACAACCTGTTGGTCCCGCCCGTTACCACAAGCACGGCCTTGGCCTGCACGACATGGTATTTTCCATTACGAATATTAAAACCGGCGGCACCGCAAACCTTTCCGTCTTGAACAAGCAGATCTCCGGTCACGACACGATCCAGCACCGTGCATCCGGCCTTACGAACCGCCCTGGTCAAAAGGGGTTTCAACTTTTTTCCGTTAAAGTTGATCCACCAGGGCCCGGGCTGCCCAAAGGATTGTGTCCGGAAAAATTCTCCATCAGGTCTGCGGAGCGTACAGCCAATATCGTCAAAGCGCTTGATCGCATTATCGAGTTCATCACAGTATACCTTTTCCACGACGCTAAGGTCTGTGGCCCCCCGGGCACTTCTCGCTGTAAAGTCAAGGTATGCCTGCCTCGTATCCCATTTCGGCCCTGTATTCAGATAAGCGCAGAAATGATCGATTCCTCCGGCACTGTGTCCGCTTCGCTTAATAACGGCCTTGTCCATGATGACAACGTCCCGACCGGCCTCACGCGCTGAAAGAGCGGCATTTAGCCCGGCAACGCCTCCTCCGATGATCAAGACATCTGTTTTTACATACTCATCCGTCATATTTTGACTCCAATTATCCATTGAAAATCTATTGGATTCTCCATTACACCGAGGTAAAATCCGTTTGTCCCGCATCGCGGAACATTGGTCCATTTCTGTGAAATGGTACTCCAGCGGCCGGGCCCTGTCAACGAAATTAACCTTCCCCGGGTCTTGCCTTTACAAAAGTGAATGAGTTAAGCCCATTCCCCAACCACTTAGTTCGCTGACTTTTTTCGCCAATAAAGCGACCTTATGACCAAGACGATCCATATCGGCATGCGTCATGGCAACCTTCATTCTGGGCACGGCGATCGAGGCCATAACTTTTCCGTTGGGCCCTAAGATTGGTGCGGCCACAGACCACACGCCCTTAATCCTCTCTTCCCGGTCCAGCGCATATCCACGCTCACGTGTTTTTGCAAGATCATCTTCCATGGTCTTTATGTCGGTTATGGTGTAATCCGTTATGGGCTTCAAGCCACTCTCTAGAAGAATTTCGTGACATAGCGCTGGATCCAGAAAGGCGAGCATTGCTTTTCCGCTTGCAGAGCAGTACGCGGGCGCCCTTTCACCGACGGTCATAGTGATACGAAAGGCCTCGGAGGCCGTCAATTTGTCCACGTAGATCACGTCACCTCGATCCAGCACAGCGACCAGGATCGAGACGCCCTCTTTCGCGACAAATTCCTCAATAATGGGCCTTCCCAGCCTTCGCACATCCAGGCTATTGAGAACTCTACTCCCCATTTCAACCGACCAGATCGTCAAGAAATAACGTTTGTCCTGAGGACTTTGATCGATTATTCCGGCTGCCTTCAGGGTAGAGCAAATCCTGGATACAGTGGTCTTCTTCAAACCGCTTTTACGCGTAAGTTCGCTCAGGCTGATCTGAAGATTCCGACTGATGATATCTAGCAGTCGAACAGCTCTTAACACGGACTGCACAAGTCCTCGATCCGTACCATCTTTCACTGGATAACACCTCCTTGTCATGAAAGTGTGAACCGCACAATTACAACTTCAGAACTTGACGCCAAGGATCACCCTTGGAATCGTTTATGAATCGATTTTTTGACACACCGGAACCGTGGATGAGGCAGAAGGCATAAAAATGACAGGACATGCTCCGCTGTGCTCTTTCCGTAGTTCCTCCAGGGCATTTTCCGCAGTTGAAAAAGGTGTCATGTGAAGTTTTACAACCACCTCGGGCGGGAGCATGCTCAGCAAAAAAATCCGGTATTTCGCAGTAAAATTGATTAATTTTAGTGCTGCAAAACCCGGAAACCTGAATTCTTCAGCCAATTTTATTGCAATGTCTCTCGTCCCGCCCAATTCAAACCATGACAACCAATCATCCGGACCCAAACCGTCCCCGCAGTGGCACATGAAAAGGATCGTACCCCCCTCCCGGGTCACTGCAGTCGCGTTTTCCAGGGCCTTGACCGCCTGGTATAGCTCAATATCGCGAGGATAGCCTCCGACGCCGGCAATGACCAAAGGAGCCTTTTTGGGGAAAGGGACCTGAAAGGCCTGCTTTGCCGGACCGCACCCCGCCTTGTGGGCCTCGATAATATCCCCGGCGAAAGCGCCGGCACAGTGCCCGTTTCCGTCAACCACGACATTCATCAGCAAATCAGCGCCCCCCAGTGGGGCCGCCCTTCGCATCTCGGATGCCAAAGGATTCCCATAAAGAACACCTTTTTGGATACCCGACTTCAGGTTGAAATTTTCATCCAGGGCAAGCGCGTGATTGCGCTGAATCGTCTCGATTCCTGAAACCCCGGGGAGTATTGACTTCGCGCCCCCGGAAAAACCCGCAAGACCATGAAGGACAATACCTCCCGTGGCTATCACCCGGTCCGCCTCGACCACTCTTCTGTTAATCAAAAAGGGGTCACCGGAATTGTTTTCGCCCACCCTGACCAGGCAATCCTTGTCACGACAATCGTGGTTGATCACGGAAACGCGATCGTAAATTTCCGCACCGACGAGCATTCTGTGCTCTTCCGGGGTGTTTTGTCTATGCATTCCCGTTGCAATGACGATGAAA
>CAYNYM010000035.1:7848-14188 GCA_964401325.1 uncultured Desulfobacteraceae bacterium
CGCCAGCCAGCCGGGCGAGAGCGCGAAGCCGGCCCGATCAAGCCTTTCAAAAATCGCACCCAGGTATTGGGACGGTCTGTTCCAAAGTCTGGCCATATCATTGACGAGGACGACAATGCGTTCGCCGGGGCGCACAATTTCTTCGAGTCGCTTGCTCTTTATGGGATGATCCAGGGCAAATTCAACCGGGTCTTTGTCGTTTCCCCCATTCCGGGCTTGTTTCGGAAGCATCGTTTCAACATGCCAAGAACAGGGAAAAACCAGGTCCAATGTCTCTTTCCCCCATTTCAGACTATAACCTGCCATCGCGACCCCGGTTCAATAAGGAAAGTTTTGATTTTAAAAAAATACGTTGGGTGGGAAGTAATTTCCCACCCGTCCTTATGATTGTTTCAGCGATAGGGTTTACCGTTCTAATTGGGGTTTGTGGCCACCTTTTTGATGAGTCCAAGCTTTTTGAGGACTTTTGTCTCCTTGGGCCAGCCTTGCTCAAGGAACGCCTTATATTCCTTGCTTCCGATTTTAGAGATGACCATGCCGTACTGTTTGAGCACCTTTTTGAATTTTTCTGTCTGGGCAACTCTCAGGAAAGCATCTTCCAGTTTTTTGACAATTTCCGGTTCCACACCCGCGGGAGCAAATATTGAAAAAAGAGTATTGTTGTAATATTCATATCCGAGTTCGGGAAAACTTGGAACCTCGGGGAATTCGTCCATCCTCTCCCTTGTCTGAGTGGCGAGCACCCGGATGGGGGATGACTTGGACATACTGACAAACTCGGGGCCGGCGGAACAGGCGTCCACGTGTCCGCCCAGCAGCGCCGTCATAGCTGGCATTGTTCCTTTATAAGGAATATGAATCCACTTGATATTTTCCTGCAATTTGACCATTTCCATGGCCAGATGCATGAAGGACCCGGATCCGGCCGTACTGTATTTGACCTTTCCCGGATTCTTTCGAGCATATTCAATGACTTCTTCAAAAGTTTTCCATGGGGAGTCTTTCTTGACAACGACAGCGGTGGGGGGACTGGCATAGGCGAATATAGGGGTAAAACTCTTTAGAGGCGCATAGGGGACCTTTCGCCTTTGCGGGATTCGCACTATCGCTGTGCTTGTAGCCCCGGCCAGGGTATAACCATCGGGCTTGCTTCCCTTCAACACGGCGAGCGCTACGCTTCCGCCGCCCCCGGGCTTGTTTTCAATGACCAGAGGCTGACCGAGTATCTCCTCTGCACCGGCCGCCAGTGCCCTCACGGTTGTGTCCACGGACCCACCGGCGGCAAATGCAACCAGTATCGTTACCGGTTTGGCGGGATATTCAGCGGACGCTTCCCGCATCTGCCCGAACAGGCAGATGCAAAAAGAGAACAGGGTGAAACAAAGAACAGCAAAACGCTTTGTCATCGTAAACATTGAACCTCCTCCTGCTTGTTATTTTTTTTACCGACCGCTGTGCCCTTCAGGTGGCCACGAATTAGACCAAAAACAGACAACAGGGTCAGTATAAGAAAAATGAGTGCAATGGGCCGGGTGAAAAAGATACTCAATGAACCGCCGGACATCAGCAGTGACTGGCGCACGGCGGTCTCACCAATAGGGCTCAGAATAAAGGCGATCAGAAGCGGCGCTGTGGCGAAACCGAATCGCAGCATGAAAAACCCGAGCATCCCGAAAAAAATCATGACCCCTATATCAAATACGGAATGGCTTATGGCATAGGAGCCGACAACACAGAATATGAGGACTACCGGGAAGAGAAAGCTTCGAGGTACCTTACTTAGATAAGCTGCATATTTCATAAAAAAACTGCCGATAACAAAATATACGATATCGCAAATGATAAAGCCCATGAATATCGCATAAACCATATGCGCATGCTCTTTGAACAAAAGAGGTCCCGGAATAAAGCCCTGTATCAGGAAGGCCCCCATTATGACAGCTGTGATAATATCTCCCGGTATCCCCATGGTCATGAGCGGGATGAACGTAGCCCCAACCACTGCGCTGTTTCCCGATTCAGATGCGGCTATCCCTTCAAGGCAGCCTTCGCCGAATTCTTCCGGCTTCTTTGAAGCCCGTCTCGCCTGCCCATAGCTAATAAACGAGGCAATTCCTGTTCCTATCCCGGGAATAATGCCGATTCCGGTCCCTATGGCGGTACCTCTAAAAATGGTTCGAATACACCCTTTGAATTCCGACCAGGATACGCGGTTATCTTCCGGGTTGGAGGAGTGTTTGATGACAAATTGATCGGCTTTGGTCTTTGATACCTTGCCCAGTTGCAAAAAGACCTCCGACAGTGCAAAAAGTCCTATCAGAAGAGGTATGAGCGAGATTCCGCTGTCCAGGTCCACCATATCGAATACGAGCCGTCGGGTGGTCATGATCGGATCCAACCCGACCGTGGCGAGCAGCAATCCCACCGCCCCGGATATGAGTCCTTTAAGGACGGACTTCCCGGCCACACCGGCCACTACGGTGAGTGAAAAAATGATCAAGGCGGAAATCTCAGGGGGCCCGAATCGAAGGGCGATGGACGCGAGAGGGGCTGCGACGGCAATCAATACCAGGTCCGATCCGAAGTCTGCAAGTGTCGACGCATACTTGGCCATTTTGAGCGCCTTGACCCCCTTGCCGCGCTGGGTCATGGTGTATCCGTCCAGTACGGTACAGGCGGAGGCGGGCGTACCGGGCGTATTGAGCAGGATAGCCGTAATGGAACCCCCAAAAATTCCTCCCTTGTAAGCCCCGACGAGAAGCATGATAGACGTCACAAAATCCATGTCGAAAGTCATGGGAAGGATGAGTGCGACGGCCATGGTGGCGGTAAGTCCCGGGATCGTACCGACGACGAGCCCGATAAAAGAACCCGCAACAATGGCCAGAATGTGTTGCCACGTGAAAATAATGGCGAGTCCGCCAACGAGGTTTTCGATCATATTTACGTCCGATTATTCAAAGAGCAGACCCTTTGGAAAATGGACCTGCATTACATACAAAAACAGGAGATAAACGCCGAATGTGACGATCAATGACGCCGCAGCAATCTTAGCGGGTTTTTTTATCCCTTGGAGCAGAAACAGGGCGCCGAGGAGAATAACGGTTGAGACCAGGAACCCCATCAGTTTCATGGCAAAAAGGTAACCCACAACCAATGTGAAGGCCAAATAGACCCTTCGCAGTTCCCGTTTGTTTAGTTGTTCTTTTTCTCGTTCGTTTGTTTTTTTTCGCTGAAGGAAAGTAGAGCATAAAAGAAGTGCGCCCAATGCGGTGACGGCCCACGTTGCAAGTTTTGGGAAAAAGGCGGGAGATAGGCTCGAAAGATCATACGATTCTTCCATTTCTATAAAGTATGGGAGAACAGAGAACTGAACGGTTAGAGCTCCGAGGATGATACAAACGCTTGTCACAATGTCCCTATTCCTGAGTTTCATACCCACCTGTCGGACTTGATCTTTGGTGTTTCATGCAAACGGCACCCAAAAAGCAATGGGCTCGGCCGCTCATTTTTCAGGATACCCCCTTCTACCCGAGAACAATCAGATGCCCAGAATGTTCCGTATCGTGGTACTACATTCCGTTTTTCATATTATTTTTCGCTCCCCCATCTGTCAATACAATTTTTTATTGTTTCAGCCTTTTGAAAAGGTTGGCCATGAGCCATGGCCATACTTGAATGCCCGGAATTAAAAAAGAAAAAAACCTGGCCAGTAAGACCAGGTTTTTAAAAGCCGTATCCGGAAAAGAGACGTGGCTGACCTTTTAGCCGACACTCTCGACGGTCGGCCTTCAGGCGGCCCTTTTGTACGCCTCCACAATGATATCCGTAGCAAGGGGGACCGGGATTCTCCCCGTGTTGACGATAAGATCGTAAAGACGGCAATCCATCCAATCCACGTTGTGGTGCTTCCTGAAGTGGACCGATCGTGCCTGATCGTTCTCCACGACCCGTGTCTCTGCGATCCTCATACTGACCCCCTCTTGCTCCATGATCGCCTTGACCCTGTTTTCCGTGGGGGCGACGATAAGGACGTGCAGTATCCCGGGGATATCCTTTAAGAGCATCTGGCTTCCGCTTCCCGCCAAAACCACGTTTCCCTTGCGGGCCCATTCCAAGACCACGGCCTTGATCAGACTGAGATGGTCTATGCCCTTGCGGCTCTCGGGAAACCGCATGGCCAGCACGTGTCTTGCAGCCTCCCGATGAGAGAATCCCTCCTTGACCAGAGATTGGACCCTGTCGTCTTTACCCACCAGTGAATAGAGCTCCGAATGACGCAAGGCCTGACTCGGAATGGCCGGGACGGAGGATCTCTTTATTATGGCCTCCATCAGGCGCCCAACCATGCCCTTCTGCTTTTCAAGGCCATCAAAAGAACTCTCGGAAATCCCCGCTTCCCTGGCTGCCTCCACGATGATTTCCCTGTCCATGTACCTGAAGGACATCTTCTTCGCCACTTCCACGCCGATATAGTCTCCCCAACTGCCGACCTGTCGGGTAATCGTTAAAGCCTTCATCTCTCCCTCCTTCCTTGAATGTAAACGGTGGAAGGGCGGCCCCGGAAAGCACCCTGGAGGACATCGAGAATCGTTTTTCTTTTATCGCATGGAATCGTGTCGGTAATGATGCCAGAAGTGGGCTCTGTGGAATGCCGCAGGAGTAAGGCTCGTTGAATCAGCCAAGAGGCCCGCCCGCATGGTGACTCCCTTTTAGGAGTCCCCAGTAAGCAAGTTTTCGATCCTTTTCTCGAAAAACCGCGTGAAGGCGTAATACTGGATGGTGATGGCTACTCCCCCGGATCAGTTCGTACACCCGGTGGGCCCATCGAGATTCCGCGGGTTTTGCCACCAGAAACATAGCCAGCACGAAAATAGGCCCACACCCGGAAAAATCCCTGAAAACGGGTCAACGAAAGCGTTAATCAGCCTCATAGGTCAGCACCGAGCCAAGGGTTGCATGATAAAGGTGGGAGAAACGCTTCATCCGCCCTGGAATCATCTGGTATGAGATGCCTGATGATTTCCGCGCTGTAAAAAATCATATCACCTTTAATTTTATTGTTCCCAAACCCCTCTGTCAACGTTGTTTTTCACTTTCCGAGGTCCCAGTCCTGTGAAACACGAAACTCATTTGACCGGAATTAACGTAACGTAAGGAAAAGAATCCCGGCCCACAGGACCCTGTTTTGCAGATTGCAGGGGCCTGCAGCAGAGGAGGAGACACTATTTGCCGGCAGGGCATAAAAACAAGAGATGGCGTCAATCCGTTGATTTATCATTCAAAAATATTCCCCGGGGCCAGTATTCCATTCGGATCGAATATTCTTTTTATGGCCATCATGGCCCCGATCATGGGGGGCGCATATTCTAGAGACAAATGGTTTCTTTTCAATTTACCTATCCCGTGTTCTGCTGCTATGGTTCCTCCCAGTTCAACAGCCTTCCTTGCCATGAGGAGGTCGACCTCTTCTGCGATGCGCTTTTCTTCGGGATTTACGGCAATGAAATTAAAATGGGGGTGACCTTCCCCGAGATGGGCAAACCGGGTGACCGTCATATCCCCGAGGAAATACCGGATGGTATCGAAGTAGGCGAACAGATCCGGCAACTTTCGGTAGGGTACCGCCCAATCCGTGGAGATCTTACATCCCCCGCTCTTTACGGCTTTAGAGCTTTCTTCGTTCATTTTTTGAGGCACATGATGACGTAGTCCCAACAAATGTGCTTTCTCTTTGTTCTTGAAAGCGACCTGGGTGTCGTTTGAAAGCCCGGTATGCTTTTCAATGAGCCGGAACCATTGTTCCAGGTAGTGATCTTTCTCCTTGTCATTTTCATATTCCTGCTCAAAGTAGACCATGACACGTGCCTCCCTGGGAAGGGATATCCCCTTTGCACGAGGCCGTATGATATCGAGGCAGGCATCATCCAGGAACTCAATGCTTCGAGGAAAATAGGCACGATTATCCCGAGCCTCTATGGTGAATCGCAAGGCACTGCCCATGTCCCGGAAAAAGACCATGGCCAGGAAATAGTCCGGAGGCAATAAAGCCAGTGACACCTCGATCTGGGTGACAATTCCCAGGGTGCCTTCAGAGCCGAGAAAAAGATGGCTGGGCTGGTAGAATGCCCCGTACCCCGCGCAGTACTTTTCTGAAGTTCTGCTTTTCACCTCCAGGCGCTCTCCTGTCCCGGTCACAACCCGCAGTCTTTCCACCCAATCCTTCGTGCGCCCGTATTTCAGGGGACAAGATCCCGAGGCATTTGTCGCCACATTGCCCCCCAGTGTACATTCATCGGCACTGGTCGGATCGGGCGGGTAAAAAAGACCTGTTTCTTTT
>CAYNYM010000036.1:0-14120 GCA_964401325.1 uncultured Desulfobacteraceae bacterium
GATGGCCGTCCTCCAGCCTGAAAAGAAATTTTTCCGTGCCGTCGGAAGAGACCTGGCCCTCGATCTTTTCCAGGTGGTTGATGCGGGCCTTTTCTTTGAGGACCTCTCGCACGGGCTTCCCTATGTTGGTCATCTCGTCGAAGGAAGACGCCAGTTTTTGAAAGAGCCACTGCCGTATCTGCCTCCCCCGGTAAGGCTTCAGGCCCTGGGCCTCGGCCCAGGCCTCAATCTCCCGGTCGTCCATGCCCTTGAGATCCGCTTTGTCTGTCATTTTTTGAATCAGCATTTATTCTTTACATGCGCCCCTGGAGAGCGCCGATGGATTTTCACACATGGTCCTGAGCTTGGCCAGTTCCCACACATAGTCGTAGAGATGAAGTCCCTTGCTGGCCGCAATGATCTCCCCGTCCTCCACTCCTATGCTCGATGCCATGTATTCCTTCAGGAGCTGAATCGCTCCGAGGTTGGCCGGAAAACCGTTCCACAGATCCCAGGACCGGAAATAAACCACAAAATGGAGTTTTTCCTCCATGATCCGGGTATCGATCCCCCTGAGACAGGGAGGATCCTTCAGAAGAATGGCCTCGGGTTCCCCCACGGTCATGTAGGCCTGATTGGTGCCGTGGCCGTCCTCCTTGTACATGCGGATGACTTCCTCAATCTGTTTTTCAAGGTACCGGCCGTAGGTGTAATCCTCCCCCGGCTGCTTGGCGGAGGTCATGAGATAGGGCAGGTACTCCTCCAGGTATCCCTCTGCGACGGGGTTGGGGATACCCAGGGAAGGGGGAATGTCGGGCAGCAGGGGCCTGACCCCGGGAAATTTGATATGAACCGTGACATAGTCGAACTCGAGGCGTTGCTGTCCCTCGTAACTTCCGCGGTCGATGGTGTATTCCCGGCCTGTTTCCAGGAGCCGGTACACGCACTGAAACCAGGCATCCGGCAGGTCCCGGGCTTCGATGAATTCCAGTTTCATGGTGGTTGGGTTCCCTCCCTTAAGATGAATCCGGGAATCATATCATATTTCACCGCCCAGGCACAGGGACGTCGAAGGGTTTTTCTCGGGTGGGGGTGGCCGGCCGAAAATCCGTGTTCGGATTTCTGTTGATAGAATTTTTCCGAAAGTATAAGCATGTGGAAAGTGGCGGGAGCATGAGCAATTATGTGTTCAGGGCTCAGCCCATCCCATACGACTGGATGCCGGAGGAGACTCCTCGCTCCGAGGATCCTGTCTTTGCGCCGGATATCCCCACCTATCGGGTCGGTTGAAAGGAAAACAGAACGGATGATGCGTCACCCCGCAGGATTCGGGCGGGGTGCCGAAGTCACCGAAGGGAGGAGAAAGTGAATATGAAACTGCAAGACCTGTTCAGGCATGCGGAGAACATGAAGGAGGACCTCGCGGCCTTTCGCCAACGCATTCACAGGAATCCGGAACTCGGATTTCAGGAAAGGAAGACAACCGCCCTTGTCAAGGAGGAACTGCTTTCCCTGGGGGTTGAGGTCCTGCCCCTTGACCTGGAATCCGGGGTCGTAGGGCTCCTGCGGGGGGGAGGCTCCGGTCCTGACACGGTCACCGCCCTGCGGTCGGACATGGACGCACTGCCCGTAACGGAGAAGACGGGGGTCGCGTACGCCTCCCAAACCCCGGGCGTGATGCACGCCTGCGGTCACGACGGCCACGTGGCCGCGCTCTTGGGCGCGGCAAGGCTGTTGGTGGGCATGAAGGACCAATTTTCCGGGGTGGTCAAGTTTCTGTTTCAGCCCGCCGAGGAACTGCTCACAGGGGCACAGACATTGATCAAGGCCGGTTGCCTGGAGGACCCGGGCGTGGACCGGATCGTGGCGGTCCACGGCTGGCCCGAGATCGAAGTGGGGAAGATCGGGATCTACCCGGGGCCCTACATGGCCTCTGCGGACCGGTTTGAAATTCGGGTTCGAGGGGCAGGGGGACACGGGGCATATCCGCATCGAGCCCATGACCCTGTTCTTGCGGCAGCGCATACGGTGGTAGCGCTTCAGACCATCGTCAGCCGGGAGACGGATCCCTTGGACCGGGCGGTGCTGTCCGTATGCACCCTGGAGGCAGGCAGGGCCTTCAACGTGATTCCGGACGAGGCCGTGCTGGGCGGTACGGTGAGGTGCGAGAACGAACGGGTGCGCAAGGCCATTCAGGAAAAAATGGTGCGTGTGATTCGGGGGGCGGCCGCTGCCTTCGGATGTGAGGGCAAGTTGGAATGGACCGGGCTTGTGCCTCCGCTGGTGAATGATGCGGAGGTGAGCCGAATGATCGCCGACGCGGCCGAAGCCGTCCTGGGGCCTGGGCACGTCGAGGATCTTCCCAAACCCACCATGGGATCAGAGGACTTCGCCGTCTATCTGGAGCACGTTGCTAAGGGGGCGTTTTTTCGGATCGGCCTGGGCATTCCCGGCCGGGAGCCCATGACGCTGCATAACGACCATTTCGATTTCAACGACGACGCCCTGCCCGTGGGCGTGGCCGTGCTCTCCGGGTTCGTGTTGATGGCCCACACGTCCTGACCCGGATGGATCAGGGCGTGTAGGAGGGAATCCCCAGGGAGTAACCCCCGTCTACCACAAGGAGTGTGCCCGTGCAATAGCCTGATCGCTCTGAGAGGAGGTAGCATACGGCCTGTGCGACGTCCTCGGGCCGACCCTCGTCGCCCAGTGGAATGCGTGCCTTTTTGGCGCAATACTCCTCCCGGGCGGATTCGTCCTGGAGCCGGTCGTGAACCCCCTCGGTACCGATGAGGCCCGGAAGCACGGCGTTGACCCGTATCCCGTGGGGGGCGAGCTCTACGGCGAGGACGCGTGTGAGCATGTTGAGACCGGCCTTGGAGGCGGCATAGTGGGCTGTGCCGGGCCTGGCGATCAGGCTGGCCGTGGAACTGACATTGACGATCCGCCCCCGGACACCCTTCCGGATCATCTCTCGGGCCACCGCCCGGGTGCACAGGTATGGGCCCTTGAGGTTCGTACCCAGCACCCGATCCCACTCCTCCTCATCGAGTTCCGGGAGGCCTGTGACCGGATAAATCCCCGCGTTGTTCACCAGGCCGTGCAACTTGCCGAAGCGCTCGATCGCCGCTTTCACCAGTTGCTCAACGTCGTCTTTCCGGGAGACGTCGCCTGTCATCGTGAAGAGGCGGTGCCGGTGAGCGGGATTTTCAGGCAGCAATCCTTCCTGAATCTCAGCATGCCGGGCGCAGGCCACCACCCGCGCGCCTCGCGCGAGCAAGGCAAGGGATAGTGCCCGTCCTATTCCCCGGGACGCCCCGGTTACGATGACCACCTGCCCGGAGAAATCCTCTTCCATAGGCGTTCACTCTTGTCCAGGATAGATTTTATTTTGGACGCTCATGATGAGGCCTTCCTAAGACACCACCATCATGCCTGAATTCTTGATCAAACACGAAGGGCATGAAGCACACGAAGCTAAACATAGGATGTGTTTTTGTAGCCCTTCGTGCGTTTCATGTCCTTTGTGGAAACACTTGGACTTTTTACGACACCGTCCATAATGGTTCTTTATCAGAGGCCCTTCAGGAGGCAAACCCCCGGAAGGTTATGTGCAGAGCTCCACCACCAGGCCGGCAAAGACCTTGGCGGCCTCCACCAGTTCGTCCACGGTGATAAATTCGTCCACGCTGTGGGCCCGGATAAAGTCCCCACACCCGTACATGATTCCTGCGACCCCGTTCATGGAGGTCCAGAAGGCATTCCCGAGAGACGAATAACCGGCCATGTTTCCGGTGGCAACCACGTCCTTCCCTGTGATCTCCCGGACCACGTCCCGGACGTTGCGGATAAACGCGTGGTCCGGTCCGATGCCCCCGGTCTGCCGGTCGTTCAGGAGCCGCATGCTCTCGATCACAAAATCCGGGTCCTTTGCCTGAAGGTCCTGAATCGTGCGGTCCATGAACGCCTTGATGGCTTCTTTTTTTCGGGAGGGACGAATATCAAAGGTGATTTTGCAGCGGCTTGGGACCACGTTGATGGCCTCGCCACCCTGAAGAATCCCAAGGTTCACCGTGGTGGCGCCCATCGCCGGGTCCTCATGAATCTCCAACGTCTTTACGGCGTTTGCCAGGTCGATGGCCTTCTCGACCGCATTGATTCCTTCGACCGGGTTCCCGCCGTGGGCCGATTTCCCCTTGAGCACGAATTCGTACCACAGGCGTCCCCGGGCCAGGCAGCCGACCGTATCGATCCCCGTGGGTTCCCCTGCGATGTGGTAATCGGGCCGCGGGAAGCCGCGTTCCTCGAAACCGCGCTCGATCAGGAAGCCCATGCCGGGCCACTGACCAATCTCGTCGTCGACCGTTGATGTGAGGAGGAGGTCTCCCTTGAGTTTTACCCCGGCCTCCCGGAGGGCACGAAATACGATAAGCTGAACGGCCAGATGGGCCTTGGTGTCTTCAGCACCCCGGCCGTAGATCCTTCCGTCGTGCAACTCTCCTCCAAAGGGAGGGTATGTCCAGAGGTTGTCGTCCCCGGGGCCGACCACGTCCATATGGGCGTCGAGGCAGAAAACGGGGGAACGCTCCGTGCCTTTGATCAGGGCCATCACGTTGGGCCGGGGCACGGTGAGCCCCAGGGCCTCGATCTCATGGCGTGGGGCCTCCACCACGACCGGGTCCAGGCCCTCGGATCGGTATTTTTCGACCATGGTCTCGGCCATCCGTGTGTAGTCGCCCGGAGGATTAACCGATGGAATCCGAACGAGTTCCTGGGTGATTCGGGCCAGATCGTCCCGGTACCGTTCTACCAGACGACCGACCTTTGCACGCGTTTCTTTTTTGCTGGCAGTCATGTTCTTTCCTCCTGTTCCTTCGTTTCTTTTTCGATCGCCTCTACAGCAGCGGTGGATTGGTCCTCGGTGATGTTGTGGCAGGCGATCCATCGGCCGTCGGGCCGTGGGCGAAACTCCGGGGTCTCCTTCTGACAGCGGTCTGTTTGGTAACGGCACCGGGGCCAGAAACGGCATCCGGAGGGAAATTTTTCCGGGTTGGGCGGCTCGCCGATAGTCAGGGCATCATTACCGGTATCGGTCTTTTTTCCAATGACCGGTATGGCCGAGAGCAGGAGCCGGGTGTAGGGGTGCATGGGGTGGGAGAACAGGACAGGGGTATCGCCCATTTCCACGATCTGTCCCGCGTACATGACGGCGAGCCGTTGGCAGATCATACGCACCACACTCAGGTTGTGGGAGATGAAGATATAGGTCAGGTCGAAGCGGCTCTTGAGGTCAAGAAAGAGCTTTAAAATGGTGGCTTGGACCGAGACATCGAGACCCGAAGTGGGTTCATCGAGGAGCACAAGGGACGGATTCAGGCAGAGGATGCGTGCCAGGCCCAGTCGACGCTGCTGTCCTCCGCTGAACTCGTGGGGATAGAGTGCGAGGTGTTCTTCGCCCAGACCCACTGCCGTGAGCATCTCCCGGGTGCGCCCGTCAATGGTCTTGCGATCCAGAGAAGTATGGATGACCAGGGGCTCGGACAGTATCCTCTTGATTTTCCAGTGGGGATCCAGGGACGAGCCCGGGTCCTGGTACACATACTGGATTTCACTCCTGATCTGGATCGACTCCCGTTTGGACAGGTGCGTAATGTCCTTTCCTTTGAAACGCACCGTGCCGTCGGTGGCTCGATAGATGCCCAGGACGGTCTTTCCAAGGGTGGATTTGCCGCAGCCGCTCTCTCCCACCAGTCCAAAGGTCTCCCCCGGGTAGACCCGAAAGGATACGCCGTCCAGGGCCTTGACAGGGGGGGTCCTCTTCTCCAGGAATCCCCCGGGGCCCTTAAAGTATTTTTTGAGCGCCTGAACTTCCAGTATAGGTTCCGCCATGCTGTTTCACTCCACCGGATGATAACACCGGACCCAGTGGTCCGTTTCGATCGCGACCTTCCCGGGCCGCTCCCTGGAGCACTCCGGCGTGGCCGCCGGACAGCGGGGATGGAACCGGCACCCCTCCGGGGGGGTGAGAAGGCTGGGGACTTCGCCCGGAATGTCCCGGATATTCCTCTCCGGATCGGGCAGGCTCTCGAGGAGTTCCCGTGTGTAGGGATGCCTCGGCCGCTCAAAGAGTGAATCGGTGGGGGCATCCTCCATGTCCTGGCCCGCATACATGACCACGATCCGCCCGCAGATCTGGCTTGCCACCCCGAGGTCATGTGTGATGAAAAGGACGGAGATCCCCATCTTCTCGACCAGGCCACGAAGGAGTTGAAGGATTTGCGCCTCCACGGTCACGTCCAGGGCCGTGGTCGGCTCGTCGGCAATGACTAGGTTCGGCTGGGGCAGAAGCGCCATGGCGATCATAAGGCGTTGTCGCTGACCTCCGCTGAACTGGTGCGGATACTTGAGGAGTTGCTTCAATGGGGAAGGGATGTGAACCTGCTGGAGTATGTCTCGGATTCGATCCATCTCAGGGTCTCCGGGATTGTTTTGCCCGCCTTTCCATTTCAGGATGTCCCGGATTTGTGTGCCCACCCTGAAGACCGGATTGAGTGAGTTGAAAGGATCCTGGGGGACCAGGGTGATACCCCGGCCCCGAACGGTGGTGTTGAGTTCATGCTCGGGCATGTTCAGGAGATCCCGGCCGTCGAATCGGATGGCCCCTTCGGTGATTTGAGCGGATTGGGGCAGGATCCGGAGGATGCTTCGGACCGTGGTGGTCTTGCCGGAGCCGCTCTCTCCGATAAGGCCGACGACTTCTCCTTTTGCCACGGAAAGCTGCACGCGATTCAGTGCCCGGACCAGCCCTCGGTCTGTCTTGAAATGGACGGACAGGTCCTTTACCGTAAGAAGGGGTTGTTTTCGGTTGGGCTCCATGATTAGTCAAACCCCCTTCGGATTCGCGGATCCAGGATGTCCCGGAGACCGTCTCCAAGCATGTTGAATCCCATCACGACGATGAAAATGGCCAGTCCCGGGAAGGTCGCGTACCACCAGGCATCCGGAAGAAACTGCCGGGATTCGGCAATGGTCACGCCCCACTCCGGGGTCGGGGGCTGGGCGCCGACTCCCAGGAAGCCGAGGGTCGCCGCGGTGAGGATCGTGAATCCCATGCCGATGGAGCTCCGCACGATAATCGACGACGATACATTCGGCAGGAGGTGGAGGAGAACGGTTCGGATATTCCCGGCGCCCAGGGCCTCGGTCGCCTCGAGAAAGACCGCCTTTTTGAGTGTGCGGGTCTCGGCATAGACGATTCGGGTGAACCAGGGCCAGTAAGTGACGGAAAGGGCCAGAATGACGCTTCGTATGCTCGGCTGAAAGGATTGGGCCAGAAAAATGGCGAGGATCACCTGGGGGATGGAGAGAAAGATATCCGCGACCCGCATGATGATCTCGCTGAACCAGTTCTCGAAATAGCCGGCAATGAGCCCCAGGGGAACCCCGATCAGGAGCGAAGCCCCGACAGCGATAATGGAAATGACGAGCGTGACCCGGGTGCCGAAGAGGAGGCGGCTCAGGATATCCCGGCCCATGCTGTCCGTGCCCAGCAGGTGCTCGGCCGAGGGCGCCTTCAGGCGTTGCGCGGGATGAATCCGAAAGGTGTCGTCGGGGTAGGGTGCGAGCACGCCGGCAAACAGGGCGGCCAAAACGAGCGCTATGATGATAAGAAACCCGATAAAGGCCAGCCGGTCCCGGGTAAACTTTTTCCAGGCAAGTCTCAATCCGCTCATATCTCCGCCTTCCTTGGATCGATCAGGCTCAGGGTTACGTCCACCATGAGGTTTACGGTGACGTAGGCGATTCCCGCCCAGAGGGTTACGCCCAGGATGGCCTGGTAATCCGAAAGCACTATGGCGTTGAAGGCATAGAGTCCGAGCCCGGGCCAATCGAATACCGTCTCAATGACTACGGTACCGGCCAGGAGAAGCCCGAAGAGGAGTCCGATTTGGGTGACCGTGGAAAGGATGGCATTTCGAAGCAGGTACTTGTAGATGATCAGCCGTGGTGGCAGACCCATGGAACGCTCGTATACGATGAAGTCCTGCTGCACCACGTCCAATACGCCGGAACGGGTGAATCGGGTGATCGTGGCAAAGGAGGCGAAGGCCAGGGTCAGGGCGGGGAGGAGCATGTGCAGGAGGGCACTCCAGAGGGCGGTCCCGTTCAGGGTAAGGATCGCGTCAAGGGTGTACATGCCGGTGATAAACGTGGGGGGATCTACCCCGATCCGGCCCCCGAGAGGGGTGATCCCGAGCCACATGCTGAAGCAGAGCTGGAGCATGATCCCCAGCCAGAAACTGGCAATAGCCAATCCTGCCACAGTGACCCCCCGGAGCAGGTGGTCAAGGATGGAATTCCTCCTGAGTGCAGCCAAGATTCCCAGAGGGACGCCGATCAGAATGGAAAGGAGCATGGAGACAATCGTGAGTTCCAGGGTGGCGGGAAAACGCTCGATCAGGTCATCGAGGACCTTGCGTCCCGAATACAGGCTCTTACCCATGTCCCCGCGGAAGAGTTGCTCTAAATAGAGCAAGAGTTGCATATGAAGCGGCTCATCAAAGTGGTATTGCTGCCGAAGCTTCTCGACCTGCTCCGGGGTGGCCATCTCGCCTGCCACCAGGGCGGCCGGATCGGCGGGGATCACCCGGGAAATGATAAAGACCAGGACCAGGAGTCCGAGAACGGTGGGCACGGCATAGATGATCCGTTTGAGTGTGTATGTTAAGATTCCCTTGTGCATAGCAGGATAAAAAAGCCTCCCTCTTCCACCCATATTGGATGTCCGGGGGAGGCAGACATCTGTATCAATGAATGAAGTTCCCCCGCATTTTTGTCGAAAGACCGAACGGGGTATGTCGTAAAAGGCGAAGAAAAAATCAGGTCAGGTAGATCCACCGGCACTCCTGCCCGTTTCCGATTGGGCAGAACCGGAGGCCCTTGACGTTTTTCCGATAGGGTCCATACCACATGGTGTTGTAAACCCAGATATCGGCCGCGTCGTCCACCACGATTCGGCTTGCTTCCTCGTAGAGGCGCTTTCGGGTCTCCTGATCGCTGATGGTGCGGGCCTTTCTCAGGAGTTCGTCCACCTTGGGGTTATTGTACCAGGCCGAGGCCTTCCAGGCCCCCCACCGGGTGGAGCTGTACATTTCCCCAATCCAGTTCTCGGGGTCGGCGTAGTAGGTGCTTACCCAGTGAATCCACATGTCCGGGGACGTGTCCTTGTCCTTGGCTTTGCCGGACAGGGTCGGCCAGGTCTCTCGTACGATGTTGACTTTGATCCCCAGTTCGCGCAGACCCGCCTGGAGGACCAACGCGGCATCATCGGTCTGGGCATAGCCGGTCATGGGATGAATATTCAACGGGCGGTCCACTTTGACCTTGGCCATTTTGAGTTCTTCACGGGCCTTGGCCAGATCAAAGGTATAGCCTTTGAGATCGGCCGGGGCTCCCCACATGTTGTTCGGAATGGGGCCGGGATTTCTCGCCACGCGGCCTTTGAGAATTTCTTTGTTAAAGGCGTCATAATTGAAGGCATAGCTGATGGCGCGTCGGACATGGACATCGTTGAAGGGGGGACGCTGGTTGTGCATTCGGATCAGGAAAATCCTCATGGACTGTTCTTCGTAGACGTTGATGTCAGGGGACTTTTCCAACTTCTCGATCTGCTCAACGGGCAGGTATCCGTCACAGCCCTGAAGGTCGCCTTTCATGAGGGCCATAACCCTGGAGGCCGTTTCGTGGATGGTTCGAAATTCGATCTTTTCAACGTGCTTGCCTTCCCATCCCATCCAGTGATCCTTGAACCGCTTGGCCTTCCAGCCGACGCCCGGCGTATAATCCTCGAGCATGTAAGCGCCCGAACCCGCATCGTTTCGGCTGAGCCACTCGCTTCCCCAAGGGCCTGCCTTGCCTTCGATGACTTTTGGGTTTACGACGCAAAAGGTCGGCATGATGGAAAGGAAGGGTGCGTAAGGTTCCTGCAGGGTGAATTCGATGGCGTAACGGTCTTTCACATTGATGCCGTCGGGGTCGATCACGGGTTTGAACAGAGCGGATGCGCCTTTGCCCAGTGCAAGGAGTCGCTCCATACTGTATTTGACGGCCTCGGCCGTGACCTCGTCTCCGTTGTGAAACCTGGCGTCCTGGCGCAGATTGAATACCCAGCGCAGCTCATCTTTGGAAACGGTGTAGCTTTCGGCGAGCCAGGGGTGAATTTTAGGTGGATTATCCTGGTAGCGGTAAAGATGGTCGTAGATGTTCAGGCGAATATTTTCCGAGGTGACGTCGTAGATGGTGTGGGGGTCCATGCTCTGGAACTCACTCGGACAACCCCAGGCGTATTGCGTTGAATTGCCAGCCGCCCACGCACCAACCGGATTGAATTGGAGTCCGGACAGTGCGAGGGAGCCGATGCCAACGGTCTTGATGAACTCCCGTCGGGAAACTCCCTTGCCCCTCTTGTTGTTGGATGGCTTTCTTCCTTGCATCAAATGCCTCCTTTCTCCTTTAATGACCTACGTGCCCGCTCGGCCGCCAAAGCCACGCCGACACAAATGTTTATTATTTTCCGGCAAGCGGGAAATGTCAAGAAGCCTGTTTTATCGTGACTCTCAGGTGCCCGCGCGGTGAGGATCTAATGATGCCCTGCGTCTACGCGCCCCCTGAAGGCCTTCTGGAGTCGCCGCGTGACGGGGCCGGGTCCATGGGACCGGAACCCCCCGTTCAGGATGCGGAGGACAGGCGTGATTTCCACCGTCGTCCCCGCGATCATCAGTTCGTCTGCGCAAGCGATCTCCGAGGCAAGGAGCACGTCCTCCCGGGCCGGGATGCCCCGTTCCCGGCAGAGGTCGAGGACGACTCCGCGGGTGACGCCGCCGAGGATGTAATTGGTGCGGGGAGGCGTGACCACCCGGCCCGCGAATATGGCGAACAGGTTGCTGTGGGTCCCCTCGGTCAGAAATCCGTCCCGGATGAAGAGCGCTTCCGGGGCGCCTGCATCCACGGCCTGCTGATGGGCAAGGACGTTGGGCAGGAGCCCCACGCTCTTGATGTCGCACCGGGCCCAGCGCTGGTCGGGCACCTGGATAACCTCGATTCCGCGGGCCATCTCATCGACATGGGGCGTGAAAGGGCGAGCCGAGGCAAAGACGGTGAGCGGCGTATCCTTTGGGGGAAAGCGATGGGTGCGGGGTGCGACGCCCCGGGTTACCTGGATGTAGACGGTGGCATCTCCGTCAATCAGGGCGTTTTTCTGGATGAGCTCTCCGGCCACCTCCTCCAGGGTTTCGAGTTCCGCTTCGGGAAACCGAAGTGCTCGGGCCCCGTAATGCAACCGTTCCATGTGGGCCCGGGCCTCGAAGAGCCGGCCGCCGTAACTCCGGATGACCTCGTAGAGGCCATCGGAGAAAAGGAATCCCCGGTCATCGGGTGAGATTCGGACCTCTTTTTCGTCGAGATAGGTTCCGTTGTGATAGGCAATCATGAGATTCCTCTTTTATTTCGTTTTCAGAAATCCAAAGCCGATCCCCCTGGACCCGGATACGTTACAATTCCTCCGGTGTAAAGGCCGCCACATCGTCGATGGTCGCTGTGTCGGTAAAAAACATGACGAGACGGTCCACCCCCAGAGCGATGCCTGCCGCGGCGGGCATCATGGACAGGGCCTTGAGAAATTTTTTTGAAATGGGGTAGGGCTTTTTGCCCAAGGCCTGCCGTTCTTCACTTTCCTTCAAAAACCGTTTTTCCTGTTCCTTGGGGTCCGTGAGTTCCGAGAAGGCGTTGGCCAGTTCCAGTCCCCGGCCCATGTAGAGCTCGAATCGTTCGGCAACCGAAGGGTCCTCCGGCTTGAGTCTTGAGAGGGCGGCCAGAGGAGCGGGGTAGTCGCACAGAAAGACGGGTCCGGGGGCCCCGAGGTGGGGTTCGATATCACAGACCAGGCATTGGTCGAAACAATCGGCATCCAGGGCCTTCTCCATGGGCATGGGGGCGTACCTTTCAAAGGCCTCTCTGACGGTGAGGCGCGCCCAGGGCCTTTCCAGAATCACCTCCAGACCCTGATAGCTTAACGTCTTCCCGATCCCGAGACCTCTGGACACATAGAGGATCAGGTCCTCGCATTCCTCCATCAGGCCTCGGTAATCGACCCCGGCCCGGTACCATTCGAGCATGGTGAATTCAGGGAGATGTGAGGATCCCCTTTCCCCCTCCCGGAAACACTTGCCGAGCTGGAAGATCCTCGTGAATCCGGCGGCAAGCAGACGTTTCATGCACAGTTCGGGGGAGGTATGTAGAAACAGGTCGCCAACGGGGATGGCATCGATGTGAAGCTCAGGTGCAGGCGCCGGAATGAGGTATGGGGTTTCGACCTCCAGATAATCCCGTTCAATGAAGAAGTTCCTAATGGCCTGAATGATCTTGGATCGCAGCAAGAGATAGGGTTTTCGGACCGCCAGTCGATCGGTTTCCTTCAGGGGGGACCTATTCCTTGACTCTGGTGACATACTCCCCGGTCCGCGTATCCACGGTGATCTTGATCCCTTCTTCGACAAAGGGCGGGACACGAAGCTCATACCCGGTTTCAAGCGTCACCGGCTTGCTGTCGCCCGAAACGGAATCTCCCTTGACCCAGGGGTCCGCTTTGGTGACGGTGAGATCCACGAAATTGGGAGGCGTAATTCCGATGGGTCTTTCGCCGAACAGGAGGATGTCCACTTCCAGGTTGTCGATCAGGTAATTCTTCGCGTCACCGGCCTGATCGGCCGTCAGCATGATCTGTTCGTAGTTTTCCACGTCCATGAAGTAGAACTCGTCTTCCTGGTTGTACAGGTACTGCATTTTACGTTCTTCGAGGTCGGCCGGTTCGAAGGTATCCACGGACCGGAAGGTCCGATCAACGATGGCCCCCGTGATCATGTTCTTGATTTTACAGCGATAGAGGGCCTGGCCCTTCCCGGGTTTGGAGAATTGAAAATCGACGATGACATAAGGTTCATTGTCGAACTGAAGTTTTAAGCCTCTTCTCAGAGCGCTGGCGTTGTACATCAGCCTTTTCCTTTGATATGAAAAATTTTTCCAACAAAAACTTGCTCTTAAACCCTGCGAATATAGGGAAGTGCCATCCTCCTGTCAAGGACAAAACGGGATCCGGAGAGTCGATCAGGATTGACAAGTGAAGAGGGGATGGTTAGAACTGAGCACAATGCTGAAGAATCCCGGCGCATCCGTTATCCCGTTACGCGGGAAATGATGTGGTTTATTGAAACCAAATAACCGATTTAGCCTGCGGTGAATATCTTTGCGAAAGACGCAACGAGAGGCCGCGCCTGAAAGCATGAAGGACGGTTTCTCTCATTGATAGGGGAGAAAACATATGAAGATCGGTTTGATAGGGCTTGCAAACTCTGGAAAAACGACGATTTTCAACGCATTGACCAAATCCGAAGCCGAAGTGACGGCCTATGCCAATGCCAAGGCGGAGCCGAATCTGGCGGTCGTGGACGTGGCCGATGATCGTGTCGACCGTTTGGTCGAAATCTACAACCCGAAAAAAACCATTTACGCTACCCTGGAGCTGGTGGATTTTGTGGGCCTTGCAGAGGGAGCTGCCAAGGCGGACCTCTTTTCCGGCGCGGCCCTGGGGCAAATCCGGACCATGGACGCCCTGGCCCATGTGGTCAGGAATTTCCCCGACGAGCTCGGAAAAGACCCGACTCCCCTGGAAGATATCCGTAAGATGGATGAAGAACTGGCCCTTGCGGACCTGATGATCGTCGAGACCCGGCTCGAGAGGATCGCGCACGCTTATCAGCGGGGGCAAAAGACCGACGCCCTGCAGCGGGAAGAAAAGACCCTGCAAATTATCCTTGATCACTTGGGCCGGGATCAACCTGTTCGAACCCTTTCCCTGGACCAGGACCAGGAAAGGTCGATACGGGGGTTCCAGTTCCTGACCCAGAAGCCTTCCATGGTCATCATCAACTCCGAGGAGACCTGTTTTGGGGAAAACCGGGAACTGCTGGAAGAAATCGCACCGGCTCACAAGGTCGTTGAGTTCGCGGGCAAGTTCGAGATGGAATTGGCCCGTTTAAACGATGAGGAGGCCGGCCTCTTTATGGAGGACATGGGTATCGAGACCT
>CAYNYM010000037.1:0-14103 GCA_964401325.1 uncultured Desulfobacteraceae bacterium
GTCATCAAACCGCGACTCATTGGAAAAGGAATGAAGATGAATCCCCTCCTTGTCTTTATTGCAATCCTGGGCGGGCTCAAGCTTTTCGGCATCCTGGGTATCGTATACGGGCCCTTGATCATAACGATATTTCTCACATTGGCTGAGATTTACAAATTAGAATATAAAGAAACGATTTGTTAGCCATCCCCACAAGGTGATCTTATACCTTGACTATTTACACGACGAACTTATAATATATTATTATAACAACACATTTCATAAGGAGAATAAAACATGGATCCTCACAAAATTCTCATAGGGAAAAGGGTTCTCGTCGTGGATGATGAGGAGGATATCCTGCAGTTACTGACCGATCTGTTGGATATATGCAAGATCGACACCGCATCTTCTTTTGAACAGGCCAAGGAACTTCTTGAGAATAATTATTACGACATAGCCGTTTTAGATATTATGGGCGTCAAGGGTTACGATCTGTTGCAGATCGCTAACGAAAAAGGGGTTCCCGCCCTGATGCTCACAGCCCATGCCCTTTCCAAGGAGGATCTCAAAAAATCCGCTGAAGAAGGGGCTGCCTTTTATGCTCCGAAAGATGAAATCAACAAGATTGACGTGTTTGTGTCCGATGTCCTTGAAGCCAAAGAAAAGAACAAAAACACATGGGCCAAGTGGTACGAGAGGCTGGCCGGATTTTGCGACAAGAGATTCGGACCGAACTGGCGAGATCAGGACCGTGAATTCTGGGATAGCATGATCAAATATTGACATGGAAAATCGGAGCCTTTTCCAGACAATCCGAATGACATTCCCCAAACTATTTCGACTATTGACTCCCTCTCACCTGCCCTCCCAGGGGCAGGTGACGGGGAGAGATCTATCTGGACTCATGAGGTAAATGATATGCCAAGACGTATAGGGATTACGATTACGGAACACATCTTGAAACAGCAACGGGTTAACCCCGAAGCCACCGGGGCCTTTACCCATCTTCTCAGTGAACTCATCGTGGCCGCAAAGGTCATATCCAGGGAAGTCAACAAGGCCGGTCTCACCGATATTCTCGGTGCAACCGGAGATACGAATGTTCAGGACGAGCAGGTCCAAAAGTTGGACGTCTTCGCCAATCGATTGGTTATTGAGCGCATGCGTCATATCGGTCAGCTGTGCTGCATGGGATCGGAGGAACTGGCGGATCTCATCGAAATTCCCCCTGAATACCCCAAAGGCCAGGACATTCTCCTCTTTGATCCGCTTGACGGGTCTTCCAACATCGATGTGAATGTGAGCATCGGTACCATTTTCGGTATCTACAAGCGCGTGAGTCCGGAGGACGAGGAGGTCAAGCTCAGCGACGTACTTCAGCCCGGAATCAAACAGGTGGGGGCGGGTTACTTCATCTATGGATCAAGCACCATCATGGTCTATACCACGGGCAGCGGCGTACACGGCTTCACCCTTTACCCCAGTGTGGGTGAATTCCTCCTTTCCCATGAAAATATCCACATCCCGGAAAGGGGTAAGATTTACAGCGTCAATGAGGGAAACTATAACCACTGGGATGCAAAAACAAGGTCCGTTGTCGATTATTTCAAGGCACAAGACAAGTCAACGGGACGCCCCTACACCGCCAGATATGTGGGCAGTCTGGTGGCCGACTTTCACAGGAACCTTTTAAAGGGTGGAATATTCATGTACCCTGCGGACCTCAAGGACCCAAAGAAACCCACCGGGAAACTCAGACTCATGGTTGAGGCCAATCCCCTGGCCATGGTGGTCGAGCAGGCCGGTGGATACGCCAGTGACGGACGGGGCCCCATATTGAATGTCCAGCCCGAGGCCCTGCACCAGAGAGTGCCGCTCTATATTGGGAGCAAAGAGGATGTGAAAAAGGCGGAGAGCATCATCAGCGGCGAATAAATTCGGGGTTCCCGCCGGTATCGAAACCGCCTCGAAAGGGAGGATTTGGAGTGGGTGGTGAATCAAAGCGAGGCCATAAACGCCCTCTGCCATCCTCCCTGCCCTGAGGCGAAATGAGCGGTTCGAGAGCGATAAGAAGGGTCCTTGCCACAAGAACCGCGGACCATGAGCCCGAAAGCAGATTCAGAATTTGCCGTTTCAGATCGCGGTTCAACTCTGGGCAAAGTGAAACCTAAACGCCGGCAATTCGAGGCAGGTCAGCTTATTGCCATACACGGCACCGGTATCCAGGCCTATCTTGTTTTCCATCAAGAGCGGCTCGGAAAAAGGCGTGTGACCAAAAATGACCTTTTTTCCAAAATCGTAATCAGAAAAGATAAACGCGTCCCGGATCCAGATAAGATCTTCGAAGGCCTGCCTCTCCAAATCGATACCCGGCCGGAATCCCGCATGAACCACATAGTAAGCCTCCAGCTCGATCCAGTGCTCAAGGGATCTCAAGAAGGAAATGTGGTCACGCGGAATATCGACTCCACCGTCGGAAAATCCGGCCCTTCGATAACTTTCCAGGGTGGCATCGCCACCGTTCAGTATAAATGTTGAGATCTTTCCGGTATCCAGGTATTCAAGGAAGATATTTTCATGGTTTCCGACCAGGAATTGGGCAAAAGGAGCGCGTGCTGAAATGTCCAGCAACAGATCAAGGACCCCTTTGGAATTTTCCCCTCTATCAATGTAGTCGCCCAAAAATATCAGCCGATCGCCGTCCGGATACCAATCGATCTTGTCCAGCAGCCTCTCCAGCATGCCGAGGCACCCATGGATATCTCCAACGATAAATATCCTCTCGACGCTCATCACAAACCAAAGACAATCCTGATTCGATCCCTCTGATCGAGGCGTTTCAATCCCGCCCGCCTTGCCGCGTCAATGGCCTCTCGGAATTCACTTGCCCTGAGCCGTCGGTTGATGACCGCGTCTTTGACGGCATGTCCACAAGGATGATACTGGTCCATGACATTTACATAGGTATCAGGAGAGATTTCATCGGCAAGGAAACGCATGATCGGCTCCGTGCCGGCGGTGTTCTCGGGCATGACCAAGTGCCGAACCAGCAAACCCCTGGATGCAGCACCGTTTTCGTCAAGCATGAGATCACCCACCTGGCGGTGCATTTCCCTGATCGCCTCAATCGTCTTTTCCCTGTAATCGGGCGCCAGACAGTATCTATCCGCCCATTCCGCATCCCAAAACTTGAAATCCGGCATATAGATATCAAAGATTCCTTCCAGAATCTCCAGGGTCTTTACCGCATCGTACCCGCCGGAGTTATAGACGAGGGGAACGTCCAGGCCCCCTTGAACAGCAAAAGGTAGGGCCTCCAGAATCTGGGGTATCACATGTGTGGGAGTTACAAAATTGATATTGTGGCAGCCCTGTTTGGCAAGATCGAGCATCATGGCCGCCAACTGTTCCGGCACGACATCGATGCCTTGTCTTTGATGGCTGATCTCGAAATTTTGACAAAAGCTGCAAAGGAGATTACAGGAACTCATGAAAATGGTCCCTGAACCATATTTCCCGACCAAAGGCCCTTCCTCCCCGAAATGGGCATTATAGGAGGCCACTCGGGCCCTTCTCCCGGTCCTGCAAAATCCCGTCTCCCCTTCCAGGCGATTTACCCCGCACGCCCTGGGGCAAAGCGTGCAGGATTCCATCAGCACCAGGGCACGCTCGATTCTTTCCTTCAGCCGTCCTTCATGTTCCAGCTTTAGATAAGAGGGTTCCATGACTCATAAAATTCATCCCTGCTAATCCCTGCTCGAACCGAATATCCTGAGGAGCATGAGGAAGAGATTGATAAAGTCCAGATAGAGCGAGAGGGCACCCAGGATGGCCCCTTTTCTAACGACCTCCCCATCGAGACCTGCGGGTTGTGTCAGGGCCATGTTCTTGAGTTTCTGGGTGTCATAGGCGGTCAACCCCACAAACACTATCACACCGATATAACTCACCATACGGCTGAGGGCGGCGCTGACAAAAAACATATTCGCCACCGAGGCGATGATAATGCCGATCAGGCCCATCATCAGGAAGCCCCCGAGGGACGTCAGATCCCTTTTTGTCACCCAGCCGAAGATACTGCATGCCAGGAAGGTTGCAGAACAAACAAAAAAGGTGCTTGCAATGGATTGGCTGGTATATATTTTAAAAATCATCGAAAGCGTGGCGCCATTCAGCACCGCGTAAAGGATAAAAAGGGCCGATGCCGTGGCCGCGCTCATTTTGTTGACCATGCCGCTGATAGAGAAAACCAGGGCCAGTTCGCCCAGGATGAGGCCGAAAAAGATGATCCGGTTTTGAAAGATCATGTTGAAGAGGGCATCGTTACGGGACACGATAAGAGAGACAGCGGCCGTCAGTCCAAGGCCCACACACATCCAGTTGTAAACGCTTCGTACAAAATCATTGACCAGGACTTCCGCCCTTCTTTTTGGAACAGGAATTGTCTGCATCGCCGGTAAGACCTCCTTGTGTCAGAAATGGCTCTCTCTTTGTTTTTCAAAAATATATAAATCAAAATAATTATTATTTCAACGAGGTTAAATTCCCTTTTGGTAAAAGGCCTTTCCTCTGGAGCAGCGGGGGGTGGGAGTAATTGAAAAAGACGTACAGGGGATGGGGGTTGAGATTGGCGAGATTGTCAAGGGTCATTTTTTTGAGGGCCTCTATGAGGGGTTCCGGTGTGCCCTGAATTTTGGCGGAAAACATATCGGCCTCTTTTTCAAACTTTCGCGAAAGGCCCATGGCCAGAGGCTCAACAATAGATCCAACCGGTTGCCACAGCAGGGCCACCAGAAACAGACCGGCATAGAGCGGTGTGGTTTCAAATCCGAAACTCCTGTACATCAGCTCCCATTCCATCAATTTTGAGGCAAGGAACAGGAGCATGAAAGACATGATACCCACCAGGGCCAACTGTTTTGCGATATGATGCTTTTTCAGGTGGCCGATTTCGTGCGAAAGGACCGCCAGGATCTCAGCATCCTCGTGCCTGTCCATGAGAGAGTCAAAAAGCACGATTCGTTTGCTCCTTCCCAATCCCGTCAAGTAGGCGTTGGTATGGTGACTTCTCCTGGTGGCATCCATCTGATATATGCCCTTGAGGCTCAGCCCCTGTCTTGCCGCCAGTTCTTTGATCTTCCCGGAGAGGGAGGGGTTTTCCACAGGCGTGAATTTGTTGAAAAGGGGGGCGATAAGAGAGGGATAAAGGATTGAAAGCATGAGCTGAAAGCCCGAAAAAAGGATCCAGGCCCAGAGCCACCAGAACCTTCCCCCGTACTTTACCATGAGCAAAATTCCGGATAATACCGTTGCGCCCAAAACAAGACCCACCAGGAGGCCCTTCAACATGTCAACAAGCCAGATTTTCAGTGTCCTGGTATTGAAGCCGTAATCTTCTTCGATGACAAAGATGCGGTAGTAATCGAATGGCATGCTTATAAGACCCGCCGCGATCCCGGGCACGGCAAAAAACACCAGGCCTGAAAATAAAAAAGGCCCCCCCTCGATGCATTTGTCCAGCCAGGGCAGGAGACCGGAGAGGATAATGAACAGGAACAGAATATGCTCCAAAACACCCTTGATCATATTCAACCGGGCGTTTTCGGCGGTATAGGCATTGATCTTATGCAAACGGGGCGAGTCGATTTGCGATTGAAAGAAGTCCGGTATTCTTTGCCCATGCCTTTTCAGGTGGCGAAGATTTAGTTTTTCTATGATCAAATCAGCCCCAACAGATAGGATGTAGAGAACAAGGTAGACACCCAAAAATGCATTGATTGCGATCATGTTTCTATCCTATCATGTGCGAGGTTCATCTGCTGCGACACCCGCTGGTTTCCATCCAGAAATCCGCAATACCCGGATGGAGCGGTCACTCACACCCTGCGGGACATTCAACGCTCAGCTCAATGCCTCGTTTCTTCAAGGTGTTAGCTGACGGCTGCCCGCGCGAATCAGGGAATGACCCTTTTCGGATGAGCACTCTTTATAAAGAGTTTCGGTCTTTTTTGCATTATAAATGTTTCACGGATAAAACTCCCGGTGATTGAGCTAATGGGTTCCAGGTTATGAAAAAAAGAAAGTTATGTATCGCGATGGTCGGTCTCCCCGCTCGGGGAAAGTCTACAGTGGCCCTAAAACTGAAAGAAAGCCTCAAACATGATTCTTTACGGGTCAGGATATTGAATAACGGGGATCTCAGGAGGAAGATGATCCCTCAAAATACATCCTATGCACATTTTTTCGACCCGGAGAATAGCGAAGGGGTCGCCCTTCGGGAGAAGATCGGCCGGATCAACATGCAGAGGGCCAGGAACTACATCAATGACAAGGGGAATATCGCCATACTGGATGCGACCAATGCCAATCGGGAAAGACGAAAGATGATCCAGGCTATGCTGGGAGAGCATCGCATTCTTTTTGTCGAGTGTATCAACGAGGATAAAGAAATTCTGGAGGCAAGCATCCTCCAAAAAATCGACCTGCAGGAGTTCGGCCATTTGAGCCAGGAAGAGGCGATTGAGAGCTTCAATCAAAGGATCGCATATTACCAATCGATTTACGAACCGCTTGACAGGGAACCCAACTACATCAAGCTCGATTCAGTAAACAACCGCATCCTGACCGAGGAAATAAACAATGATATCCCTTACCTCGAACAGGTGAGAGACTTTCTTCTCACGGATATGGTCAAAAACCTCTATCTTATTCGACACGGCGAGACCTATTTCAATATTGAAGATCGTATCGGTGGGGATTCCAGCCTCAGTCCTGCAGGCATGGAACAGGCCGAAGCACTGGCCGGGTATTTCAGGTATAAGGAAATTCCCCTGATCTTCACCAGTCAAAAAAAAAGGACGATCCAGACGGCCGAGCCCATTAGAGCCCTTCAGAAAAAGTGCAAGATCATTCCTTTGGCGGAGTTCAACGAAATAGATAGCGGCATCTGCGAAAAAATGAGCTATGAGGAGATCAAAAAAGGCCTGCCCCGGGTGTATGAAAAAAGAAAGAAAGACAAATACAATTATGTGTATCCGCAAGGAGAGGGTTATGTAACCATGCAGGATAGAATCTACCGGGGAATCAAAAAGACGCTCTATCTGAGCAATCCCTCGATAAATATCATGATAATCGGTCACAGGGCGGTCAATCGCATGATCCTTTCACACTTTCTGTACCGCCGCAAGGAAGACGTGGCCTACATCTATATTCCCCAAGACAGATTTTACTATATCTCCTCCAAGCACAACAAAAAGCTCTTTCAATTAAAACCGTATCGATAGGGATAGCACCCTCTCCCTGACTCTATCCGCTGCTAAAGATCTGGTCATTAGGCCCCCAGGTCAGAGACAGTCGGCGATACCCAAAAAAGGCCTGAAGCACATAAAAAACATTTTCTTGTTTGCAATTGCCGCCAAAAAGCTGCAAATTTAGAGTCGTTCTTTTTGAGAGCTATAGCGAGAGTACGAGAAAGCGAAACCCGCAGGGCGATGCTTTTGAGCCGATCCACAGCATGGGAGGGAGGTTGAATGGTGAAGCCGAAAAGCCCTTCAGGCACAAAGATGTCGGAGGCCATCATAGATTTTCTGATCAATGTCCCCATGTTCGATACCCTGAAGGCCGACGAGTTGAGCATTGTTGCAAGGCATATGAACTTCGTCGAGCTCAACAGAGATGAAATCCTTTTCAAAGAAGGGGAAAGAGGGGATTACGTGTGTTTCGTCGTAGAAGGGTCCCTGGATGTCCTGAAGGGGGCGGGAGCGGGTGAATATGTGGTACTTGCCACACTGCCCAAAGGTCGATCAATTGGGGAGATGGCCGTTATTGACGATTTCCCGCGTTCTGCAACGGTCAGGGCTCGAGATACGGCGACACTGGTCATTCTGACAAGAAATGGTTTTGACCTGATCCTGAAAAATCACTCCCACGTGGGGGTCAAGATCCTAAAAGGTATTGCGCGACTGCTAAGCCAGAATCTACGTCAGACTTCCAGTCGCCTGGTAGATCACCTGCTGCCTTTGAGTTGATGTTGTTGACAAAAGATCCGCAGAGAACCCAAAACCTGTCCAATACGTCCCAATTGCCGTTCACGCTATCAGGGGATGAAAAAAAATGAAAAAAATACTCATAATGACCGTCCTGTTGGCCATCTTTGCGGCCGTCCCTGCAGGTGGCGAGCCGACACTTCGCTATAACATCAAAAAGATCAAACAGCATGATAGGCTGGTGACCTTTTCCTGGCAGGTCACTGTGATTTGCGACAAGGACCATGACGCCTGCGATCTGCGGATATCATTCAAAGATGATCATGGGCGGGAGATTTACCAGGTCAGAGAAACCTTGAAGATAAAGACCGGATCGAATGCCTTTGAAGGTCTCGAAATCTGCAACTCAGAAGTTTGGGAGCATCTATATAAATCCGTCGCGACACTGGATTGCATCTTTTAGGCTCACGTCCGTCCGGAAATCAAAGATTGCCGGATGGGCTCCCGTTCTTGCGCTCCGTGATGTTTAACCCTTTCATATCTCTTGAATGTTATACTTTGAAATAAGGCGGGAGAGGTAGGTCCTCTGAATCCCCATGACTTTGGCCGCCCGGCTTCTGTTGCCCCGGGTGCTTTTCAGGTTTATCACAATAAATTCCTTTTTAAACCTGTCCAGCGCCTCCTTGAGGGTCAGTCCCACCTCCATGGCCGGATCGTTCGCCCGGGGTGAAAGAATCGGCAGATCCTCGGCGAGGATTTCCTGGCCGTTACCCATTACCACGCCACGTTCCAGGGCATTTCTGAGTTCCCTCACGTTTCCCGGCCAGTTGTAACCAAGCATCTTGTCCATGGCCTTCTCGGATACGCCCAGGTGTTTCGCACCCCGTTCCTGTTTGAAGATATCGATAAAATAGGTCGCCAAAAGAGGGATGTCCTCTTTTCGTTCCCTCAAGGCGGGCATATGCATCTGCACCACATTAAGTCGGTAGTAAAGGTCTTCCCTGAATCTTCCTTCTGTGATCTCTTTTTCAATCTCCTTGTTTGTGGCGGAAATAACCCGAACGTCCACCGTGATAGGGGTGCTTCCGCCCACTCTATAGAAAATACCCTCCTGCAACACGCGAAGCAACTTGGCCTGCATCCCAAGGGACATTTCTCCGATCTCATCCAGAAACAAGGTCCCCTCATCGGCCAGTTCAAATTTCCCTATCTTCCGGACCATGGCCCCGGTAAAAGCGCCTTTTTCATATCCAAAGAGTTCCGCCTCCAGCAACGTTTCAGGCAGAGCGGCACAATTCAGGATAATCATGGGCTTGTCTTTCCTTGGACCTGCCTGATGAATCAAGCGTGCAAGAAGTTCCTTTCCGGTCCCGCTCTCTCCGAGGATGAGCGTGCTGGTCTTTGAGTTGGCCACCTTGAAGGCATCGGATATGACCTTCTGAAGGATCGGGCTTTCACCGATTATCTGGTATTTCTTGCCCAGTTCCTCCCTGAGGTTTTCGTTTTCCCTCCTGACCTGATTGATCTTTTGTGCATTGCCGATCGCCGTTGCACCTAATTCGGCGAATACGGTTAAGAGCTGCATGTCCTCTTGCTGCAGGGGGCTCCCATCTTCCTTGTCGATGATTTCCACGACCCCGATGGTTTCGCCCTCAACTTTCATGGGGACACAGGCGATGGAGCGTGTCTGAAACCCAATGGAATCGCTGATCTCTTTATACCATCGCGGGTCCTTCGATACGTCCGGGATCAGGAGGGGTTCTCCTTTTTCAGCAACGAAGCCGGCTATCCCCTGGCCCACATCCAGTTCATATTGCCGGACTTCCTCCTTGCGTTCTCCAATTGCGACCTTGAAATAGAGCTTCTTGCTTTTTGGATCCAAAAGGAGGAGTGAACTGGCCTTGGCCCGCATCATCCGCGTCGCGGTGTCAATGATCAGTTCGAGAAGGTGATCTAGGTCGAGGACGGACGAAACCCACGCGGATATTTCCTTTAAACGATCGATATTCGAGGCGGGTGCTGTTAATTTCGTAGTCATAGCCCTCACGGTGAATTTTCAAAATCGATATTTATTTCAAGGGACTGTAGCAGATAAAAGCCACTGTGTATACTTTTTTGTTTTCTCTGATGCTGAACCCCACTGTCAGGACTCAATTGACACGGCTATCCAAAAATCTGCAAGGGCGTATTCATTCGGATACACTTTTTTTCCGGATTCCTGACCCGACCCTCTACGGGACGCTCTATCCTGGAGATCACGCACTCTCAGATTGCAGGCATATAATTTGCATGTCTATTTACCATTAAAAACAGCTCTTTGGGGGTGAAGGAACCGAAATGTCCACCGAACAATTGTTGAGATCTCTTGTTAGGGAGGCAGAGCTCTATAGAATTCAAGGACTTCTGGCTCAGTCCAAGGAAAAATATACCAAAGTCCTGGCGCTTGCAGAAAAGAGTCGGCCGTCGCAAAAGCGTCAGAAAGTTATCGATGCGGTGAAGGACAGGATCCAGACCGTTGACAGGGAGCTTGCGCAGATCAGTGAAGACGAACCGGCCCCTGAACTGCCCGCCAAGGTCTACGGTCTCATCAAGAAATTATTCTCTTTTTCAAAAACCGAGGAGACCGCGGCCCTGGAAGGAGCCATTGCCCTGGCAAAGTTCGGGCAGTATGCACAAGCACTCGATGAGTTCAACCACCTGTTAAAACAAAAGCATCTTACCCTGATCGTTGCGAAGAATATTCTTCGCTGTCATCTTTCTCTGGCCTCTCCACAGGCCTCTGTCGATCAGTTTGTGCAATGGGCCCAAGGACCCAGTCCTTTGCAGAAAAAGGATCTCGGAAAGATCCGTGATTTTCTTGAAAGTCTTTTGGAGGGAGCGGGCGTGGATTTAAAAATTCCGGATGTCCCCGAAGATCAAGAGCCGTTTGAGAGTCACAAGGATTTCGAGGTTGGTGAAAATTTACCCGACTTCTCTTCAGAAGACCAAAAATTCGAGTCTTCGAGCAAAACCGCGGCACCTTCCGAGGCGTTTGAGCCCGCATCGGAACATGGTTTTGTCGATCTCTCCGCCCTTGGGTCGAGTGCACAAGAGGTGCCGAATAGTGCCGAACTCATAGATGATGAAACAGACGAGCTGGATGACATCCTGGACGTGTCATCTATCAAGGTGCGTTTTACCAATCAGGGGTTAAAGGGAAAGGTACTGGAACTCAAGGTCACCTTTCAGGTGGGCAATGTGGTAAGCGTAATCCTTCCGGCAAACAAAAGACCGCTCCTGCGGTATTTTCGACCGGAGACAGAACTGGCGGCCATCCAGGTCTTTTCGTCCATGACGGACTTTGAGGCAAGCGGCAAGGTTCTGGGAAGAACGGACGTAAAGAGCGGGCCCAACAAAGGGGATTTCATGCTGGATATCCTAATCTATGCTTCATAGCCGGTGAATCTTTTAAAACGGATGATTTTTTCCGAGAATTGAGATTGGAAAACTGTGGCGAGCTTCAATCCAAGAGACAGAGTCATTGAGTGTAAGATTGTGTATTACGGGCCCGGTCGTGGGGGTAAGACAACCAACCTGGAATACATTTTCAAGGCATTTAACAAGAACACAACCGCGGAGATGGTTTCGATCAATACAAAGGGTGACCGGACCTTGTATTTCGATTTCCTGCCCATTGGGTTGGGTAAGATCCGCGGTTGTGATGTCAAGGTACAACTCTATACGGTTCCGGGTCAGACCAGATACAGCTCGACCCGAAAGCTGGTTCTAAAGGGGGTGGACGGTATTGTCTTCGTGGCGGATTCATTGAAAATTCGCAGGAAGGCAAACATGCTGTCCTTGAAAGATCTTCAGCAGAACCTTGCGGAACAGAATATGAGCATTTTCAAGATCCCTCTGATTATTCAGTACAACAAACGGGATCTCGGCAAAGAGGGGATCCCCCTCCTGCCCCTTGAGACCCTGAATCGGGATTTAAACGGAAAGTTGGAGGCCCCCTCTTTCCCAGCAAGCGCCTTGAAGGGCCCGGGCGTGGGCGCGACTCTGAAACAATGCCTGCTCTTGACGCTACGAAGGCTTCAGAGGGAATTGAAGTGGACACAATAAGGGCAATCCACCACGAAGATAGGGATATGTTGTTCGAGGGGGAATTAAACTTTATCGGCCTCGCTGATATATTTCAAATCCTGGGAGGCAACAACAGTACCGGGGTATTGCACATGACGAGCCCGTATTGCGAGTCACCGGGCAAAGTCTACTTCACGGACGGGAATCTGACCAATGCCTCTTTCAATTCACTCCACGGCCTGGATGCCATATATGCCCTGTTCGGCTGGACGGAGGGAATTTTCGAATTTCACCGAGAAAAGATACACAAAAGACGCGCAGTCGACCAGAGCCTTATGCAGATCATCCTGGATGCGCTCCGCATGTTGGATGACGGATTGATAAAGACGGTTGGACCTCCCCGGTTTGTCGATTCTCCCGGTGGTCTGGAGCAGGCATCCTGCGCATGGGAAGCGGGCACGCTTTCGGTGATCAAGGGTCCTTTGGTAGACTATATGTACATTGTCCAGGAGGAATACCTCTCGGAAGGCGATAGGGTTATTACGGAGGGTGCCTATGGGAATTGGGTCTGGGTCATTTTGGAAGGCAGCGTCAGAATAACCAGGGACAGCCTAAGAGGCCCGTTGCTGTTGGCTCAACTTGGTGAGGGGTGTTTTATCGGAACTTTTGCCTCATTTCTCTTTAGCGACTACGTGAGGACCGCAACCGTGACCGCAATCGGTGATGTCCATTTGGGTCTGTTGGATACCCAACGCCTGGCAGGGGAGTTTGCTGCCCTTTCGGATGATTTCAGAAGCGTGCTTCTTATCATCTCCAATAAACTCAAGGAAGTCTCTGATAAGGGCATCGTCTTGCTTGCAGAGGGCACAAATGAACAAGATGTGGCGACAGGCCGTCTCCTGGTCCCCGAGGCCGGGCAATCAATAGAAAGGGCCGCTTTTTCCAATGCGGGATGCCGCTCAATCCCCACGCCTTCCAAACAGGCCTCTTTCGCATTGGTCCCCGTCAAGAAGGAAGATGTCCTCAGATACTTCCTGTTCAACCATTCCCGGGCCGAAAACCGGGCGCACAGAGATGACTCCGACCTGATGTTAGACACGGAAAAACTCAAGAAAGAATATGACGGTCTCTCCAGGACCTTCAAAAACATGATTGACTATCTCGCCTCATGCATTGCCGTCACCAACACCTTGGTTCACCAACTGGACCGGAATAGAACGCTTCTCATAGAAAATCCCAAGCCATCCGGCACGTGAAAAGGCTCAAAGTCAACCCCATGAAGGGCCGCACCTGATTGCACCCCATCACCGTCCGAAACCCAAAAAATCAAAAAAGGACTTAAGCAATAAAGCCTAAGTCCTTGTATTTTCTATGGTGCGCCTGCGGTGATTCGAACACCGGGCCTGCGGATTAGAAGTCCGCTGCTCTATCCAGCTGAGCTACAGGCGCCTGGATTCTCCTGCAGCCTCATTTTCTGCAGAAGATATTTTATTATCAAATGAAACCTCGATAGTCCAGCATTTACTTGGTGGTAATCTTAAATTGACACACCCCCGGACGCCTCCCGGATCGTCTCTTTATCTTTTTGAGAGATTGTTTGAATTTTCACAGGCCATGGCGTTGTCACCCCCGTTGAGGACCTGGCTCAGCAGGAAATTGGTGTTGCGCTCAAGCTGATTCATGGTATCTGCCAGGGCCTTCAGTTGGATCAGCGCCCGCCTCGATCTTTCACGTGACTGGATATTCAGCCCTCGATGTGCGAGAATTTCGATCAGACGTTTCAAGGTGGCTTCATTGTAACGGTCGTCGCCCTTGTAAAGCAGGTCAACCCATTCTGTCTTGAGATTTTGCGGCAACTTATCGTATTCGTTGACAATGGTCGGATCCTCACCAAACCGGAGGGATTGTTTCAACTTGTTAATCGACTGCCAAATGCCCCTGATTGCCGCCTCATCCATAGGGCATTGATCAAGCAGGCCTTTCCATCTCGCCTCGATTTGCGTCACGATCCAGTGCTCCCCTTTATCGGGGGGCAGTTTGAGTTCGAGAAATCGATCCTGAATATTGATCA
>CAYNYM010000038.1:0-13824 GCA_964401325.1 uncultured Desulfobacteraceae bacterium
CCTTCAAGCAGATTATCCCCCCTTTGGCGGGCCAGTTCATCTCTCTGATCAAGGATTCCTCTCTGGTATCGGTGATTGCCCTGGCAGACCTCATGTTTCAAGGCCAGCAGGCCGTGGCGAGGACTTATTACGCCTTTGAAATCTATTTTACCGTGGCCTTTCTCTATCTGATCATGACCTCTGTCCTCTCATTTGCGACCCAATACATTGAAAGGAGGCTTGCGATCAGTGATTGATGCCAGAAATGTACACAAAACCTTTGTGACGCCGGACCGCAGAGAGGTCAAGGCTTTGGTCGATTTTAATACCCATATCGATAAGGGGGAGGTGGTGGTCATCATCGGACCGAGCGGTTCCGGGAAGAGCACCTTTCTCAGGTGTGTGAACCGTCTTGAGGAGATCGACAGCGGCGAAATCTTTATCGAAGGGGTGAATCTCAACGAAAAGAAAACGGATATCAACAAGGTTCGGGCTGAGGTGGGAATGGTCTTTCAACAGTTCAACCTCTTCCCCCACAAGACCGTGGTCGAAAATGTCACCCTCGCCCAGCAGGTGGTGCGCAAGAGAAGCAAGAGCAAGGCGGCCGAAGTTGCCCGGGCCCTCCTTCACAAGGTGGGCATTTCGGAGAAGGAAAATGTCTATCCTTCACAACTTTCGGGCGGTCAACAGCAGCGGGTCGCTATCGCCAGGTCGCTTGCCATGCATCCCAAGATCATGCTCTTTGATGAAGCGACCTCCGCCCTTGATCCGGAAATGATAGGAGAGGTCCTCGACGTAATGAAAACCCTTGCCAAGGAAGGCATGACCATGGTTGTGGTGACCCACGAAATGGGGTTTGCCCGGGAGGTGTCCGACCGGGTTATTTTTATGGATGGCGGGCAGATTGTAGAGGAAGGTACAGCCGAACATTTCTTCAAAAATCCCGAACATGGACGGACCAAGTTGTTCCTCAGCCAAATCCTTTGATCCACCGTGAACAGGAGCGACATTGCGTGGGGGAGCGCAGGTTGCGCAATCGCCCCCGTCCCGGTCGGACAGGAAAACCGCGAGTCGACGGGGGCAAGGCAGGGTGGTTGCCACAACAAGCCCCCTTGTTTCTCTGTGGTCCCGTTTTCTCATCTCCTTCGCCCCCTTGCCCTTTGCTCTATCCCGGGGCGAGAGGTGGGGGCTTGCTTTACCGACAAGAAAATTCCCCGCAACACCAACTGTCAAAGATGTTATTCTAAATAAATGCGTTTCTGCTTTAAATCCCGGTATCTCTCTCTGCCTTTTGTCCTCCCGGATTTAGTCCATTCGCGTCTTTTCGGTGAAATTCAATAAGCTTGACAGAGGAGGAGGTTTTCCATATTCTGAATATGGCTTGATTCGGAAAAGCAGGTTTTTCCAGGACGCGCCAGGATTCTTTACTCACTTGAGACCACTGTAGGCACTCTCAGGGCATGGGAAGAGGCAATCCCACTCCGATGAGGCAAAGTCGGTATCAGGTTCCGCATTCCTTGCTGAAAGACTCTCCAGACTGTTCATGAACGATGTGCCGCCCAAGTGTGAGCAAAGAGGAACTCGCCATGAAGATTAAAACCCTAATGATATCCGAGCCTATCACCATCACGGAGAAGGCTGGCATTCAAGAAGCCATTGAGATCATGAAGACAAATTCGATCCGTCATCTTCCCGTGGTCGGAAAGGGGAACATACTTAAGGGTTTCGTGACCTTGGCGGATCTCAAGACGGGATTTATCCCTTCCATGGTGGCGGATGTGTCCTTGAAAGATCTCATGATTACGAATCCGGTCACAGTCGGACCGGATGACTACATTGAGATCGCGGCCAAGCTCATATATACGCACAAAATCGGCGGTATGCCGGTCGTCCAGAACGGCAAATTGGTTGGGGTGATTACCCAGACCGATATCCTTCGTGCCTTTATTGATATGATGGGCATACTGACGGCCAGTTCAAGAATCGATGTCGTCATAGGCCGGGAAGGAGGGTCTTTTAAAAAGGCCCTGCAGATTATTCACGATTCCGGCGGTGATATCATCAATGTGGGTGTGAAACCTCAGATGAAGAGTGACAGGACATACTATTTCCGCCTTACCCCCTGCAAGACCGGCCCCATTAAAGCATTGTTGGAAGGGGAAGGATATGAGGTCGTCGAGGCAATGGATTGACATTGAAGGCCTTGCAAGAGGTCTTTCCCCTGAAAGTGCCGCCAGGGCGGGCCATCATCGCGGTACGCCATGAAACGTTCAAATTCCGCCCGTTGAGAAATCCGCCCCACTCCCGCAGGCTTTGGGTCCGGGATCTTTCCTCCCACGCACCCTCAGTCCCGTTTATTTTGCCGAGAAACCCCGGCAAGCGCCTAAATACACGGCCTAATTCGCATATTTTTGGTGAAATTTGGGAGGCGTCATGAAGCTTGACATCAGTGAAGCGCTTATGTCGCCCGGATAATCCATATCGTTGAAACAGCCCCCTTGGAGGCGCCCCTTTAACCCGCAGGAGAGAAAGGATGAATGAATTTTTTGAAACTGTCAAAGGAAGACGCAGTGTCCGCAAGTATCAGGATAAGGCGATCTCGGCGCAGACCCTTGAAGAACTTTTTGAGGCGATGCGATGGTCCCCCTCTTGGGCCAATACCCAATGTTGGGAAGTGATTGTAGTCCGAGACTCGGAGACAAAGGTTAGGCTTGCAGACACCCTGGCAAAGACCAACCCCGCACAACGGGCGGTCGCCCAAGCTCCGGTGGTATTGGCCTTTGCGGCCCGGCTGAAGAGTTCAGGGTATTACAAGGGGAAAATGAGCACCAAGTTGGGAGACTGGTTTATGTTCGACACCGGTATCGTGACGCAAACCCTGTGTCTGGCCGCCCATAATCTCGGACTTGGGACCGTGATAGTCGGCATGCTGGACCACGACAAGGCGGGGGAAGTCTTGGGGGTAGGGGAGGACTACGAAGTCGTCGTTCTCATACCCATGGGCTATCCCAATCAAGATCCCTCTGCCCCAAAAAGGCGTGAACCGGATGAATTTACGCACTACGATAAGTTTTGACCCCTGCCGCCGCTCTCAAAGGGCCATTACCGGCAGGTTCCGGATTCCCGGCCTGAGTCCTTGTGTGGGCGAATGGGGAAACCGGACGGTTGCCCTGTTAGGGAGACGATAGGGGCCGGGTTGAGCTAGGTGTAATGAGGAATTCCTTTTCGGACTGGGAGAGTTGCCGTGCGCCGGGACCAAAGTTTTTTTCCATGAAAAGGACACGATCCTGTTGGTCGATCAGCAGGAGGGTAGAGGCACGCGTGCCGTAGTTGGGACTCAGGATAAAGAGGGGTGAGAGCATTCTTTCCCATTGAATGCCGACTCCGGTGTCAGGGAGCTGGTTATCATCGGGGACTTTGCGGTCTCGGAGAATCTCGAAAAATGCCGAAGGTTTTGGCTCATGCGTTTCCGATAACAGCCTTTCGAGGGCCTTTTTGCCCCGAACCACCTTTGGCCATGGGGTATCGAGGAGGTGGTTGCTGAGCCCGTATATTCCCGGTGTAAGCATGCGAAAACCGCTTGCCCGATTGGAATACCAATAGAGCCGTTCTTTTTCTCCGACAATGAGATTGAATCCGTTATAGTTTTCGGACTGGGGCATGAGGCCTTGGATATATTCCAGCGGCTGCATATCGCCCCGAAGAAAACGATCGACGAGATCGCCCCGGGAGGGGGCGCCTTCCCGCATGGAGGATGGATCCCGATAATTGGTAAGGGCACCGAGACGGCCGGTGCGTGTTATCCCCAGCCATGTTCCGTCGGCCTTCTTATCTCTCCCTGCCAGAATGTCGGGCCGGTCTCCCCACGGTTCGGCGGGTGATGAGGGGCGGGAGTAATATTCGTCCCGGTTTGATGCCAGAATAAGTTTGTATGAGGGATGAATCCCTACGGCCATTAAAATAAGACACATGATTGCCTCAAGTCCCCCTTTTTCCTAAGACCCCAAGCCCTGATTGAATAAGAACGCATCGGCGGGACTATGCCCTGTCGGTTATCCGGCAAGTGTTTTGAAGTTTGCCTATCCCTTCTATGTCCACCACGATTTCGTCACCGTCTTTTAAATAGATCGAGGGATCACGGAAGGCCCCGACACCATGGGGCGTTCCTGTCAAGATGACGTCTCCCGGGAGGAGGGTAAAACAACGGGACAAAAAACTAACCAGGTAGGGGATCTTAAATATCATCCGGGAGGTATGGCCGTCCTGCATGAGGGTGCCGTTCAACCAGCATTTTATCTCGAGGTCATGGGGATCGGGAATATCATCGGATGTCACGATCCAGGGCCCAAGGGGGCAAAAAGTGTCAAGGGATTTGCCTCCGACCCATTGGCCGTCACTGAACTGAATGTCCCTGCCGCTCACATCATTGGCGCAGGTGTATCCGAAGATATTGGCCATGGCCTCTGATTCATCGCATTGATAGGTCGTTTTTCCAATGATTATAGCTAGTTCAGCTTCAAAGTCCACCTTTTGGGTAATTTCTTCATTCCAGGTGATCTGAGCCCTATGTCCTATCAGGGTATTGGTGAACTTGGCAAAGACGATCGGAACCTTGGGCATCTCCCCTTTACTTTCTCTCACGTGGTCGAGATAGTTCAAACCGATGGCAATGATTTTAGAAGGACCCGTGACCGGGGAAGCGAATCGAATCTCATGGACCGGGACTGAGTGGCCTGCAGGTGTGCATGGAAGCGGGTCTAAAATGTACTCCTGCATGGTGCCTGCGAAATCCAAGGGGACAAGGCGGTTTTTCTCGATATATCCCAGAGCAATCTGTTCCCTGTCATAGTACTGTGAAATTTTCATGGCGGTCTTTGACTCCTTGCGTATGTGTCAGGGTATTTTCGACAGCCGGTGCTAGGGCAGATAGCCACCGTATTCCTCTCTCACATGACTTGAAAGAACACCGAAGCCCACCCCGGACACCGAAACCCCTTTTCTTTTGAGAAATTTCATACTCACCACACCCACAGCCCTGCCTTTTTCATCGACCAGCGGCCCTCCGCTATTGCCCTGGTTTACAGGGGCGGAAAATTGAATCACCTGGCCGTTTGTATTCTTGAGCTTTCGGAAACCTGTGAACACGCCGTCGGTAATGGTCGCCTGGAGCCCCGCCGACGCCCCAATGGCAAAGAGACGTTCACCGGGTACCAAGGTCCCGGGATCGCGAATGGGCAGGTAGGGCTTTGGGGGGGAGGCTGTAACGAGGATAAGGGCAAGATCGTGGCGGCGGCTGATTGATACAACCGCAATGGGGGATTTTGTCTGGTCGTTTAGTAAAGCGACCCAGCCTGAATCTCTCTCAATGACATGCCTGCAGGTGACGGCATATCCGTTGGGCGACACAAAAAAACCTGTTCCCAGGCGTTTTGAACCCTTGATGGTAAAGGTGCAATTCATCGCGTATTCAATGGGGCTCCGGGCAGCGAACACCGGTTCGGGACCCTGACTTCCCCGTACGGAAGGGGGATCTGCGACCTCTCTTTCCTCCACCAGTCCCTGCACTTTTTCATGGCCTCCGGGTTTCCTGTCGGAAAAATGAACGACACCCTTATCATCGACCCACTTATAGAGCCTTGCTGCCGTAGCGAAACTGCCCAAAGAAAAGCAGATCAAGGTAATAAGCGTCAGAACAATTGGTCCATTTTTCGTTTTAAAAGACATTGCCTTAGAAAAAAGTGTTTAAATAAAGCGGAATCAAAACTTTAATTATAATGTAAAAGTAATCGAATTAGATTGTAAAATATGGAATATGGGCCCTCGGGTATATAGATCGCAAGGGTAATGCAAAATGAAAAATCTCATGGATAATGAATACCTGAAAAAGCGAACTATCATATTGAGACACTTTTGACCAGTCTCTTTATTTCTGGTATAAATGATTTCTTGGAATAAGAAAGGACTGGGTGTGAAGCGGCTATGAACAAGAAAGAACCTCTGAAGAATAAGACAATTCTCCTGGTAGATGATGAGCCCGATGTCCTAGAGAGCCTGGAAGATGAGCTTGAGACGAGTATCGTTCATAAGGCGACGAGCTTTGAGGCGGCCCTTCGATGCCTTGAGGAAAATACGTATGATGTTGTCGTCCTCGATATTATGGGCGTCAATGGTTTCGAACTCCTCAAGGTTGCGGTCTCAAAGAATTTTCCGACGGTCATGGTGACGGCTCACGCCGTGACGCCCGAGGCGCTGAAAAAATCGATCAAACTCGGAGCGATTTCATTTCTTCCCAAAGAGGAGATGACGCATTTGCGTGAATTTCTGGCGGAAGTGGTTTTGAACGGTGAGCGATCGGTGTGGATCAAGCTCTTTGATCGTCTCGGCGGGTATTTCAATAAACTCTTTGGCCCGGACTGGAAAGAAAAAGACCAGTTTTTTGCTGAGTTCGAAGAATCACTGAAGAAAAGCGAAGAAGAGGGTTTTATCTAGCTTCAATGGGATAACGACCCATTCTTACAGTCCCTGCCGGAATTTGCCGGAGGCGGGAAAATCAGCAAAGTGTCTTCATTTCCATCCTGCATCTGTCTTGATGCAGTCCATTGACGTGAATCGAGTGGTCGTGGGCCGCAGGGTTAGGGGCTGCCTGAAGACTGTCCAATGCCGTTGACCTAATGCATTGTCAACAAATCTTCCCGCATCACCCTGAAGCGGTCTCATCCGTTTCGTTTTCTTGTAGGCTTATTATTTGGGGTGTGTAGGCGTCACCCACCGGAGTTCCGTCCAGTTTTTGTATGACGGGTTGAGGGTGAGCGTTTTCATGGGCCATAAGGGCCTTTTCCCACCGATTTTTTTCAATATCACCCAAGGTCTTCCAACCCAACCTTCCTCGACATTTGGGAAAGGCGGAGCAACTCAGCCAGGGGCCTCTTGCGCCACGGCGAAGATTGAGGGGCGCCTCACAGTTGGGACATTTTAAATCCGTGGGCAAAGGCGGAACCTTGGGGGGAGTGATGAAACCCTTTTTGTCGAGGTTCACGATCCCGTCACATTCGGGATAACGTGGGCAACTGAGAAAGGGACCAAATCGGCCTTTTCGCAGTTGCATGGGATGATTGCATTTCGGGCAGGCGATATCCGTGTATTGGGCGGAAACGGGCTTACCTTCCGAATCGATGGGGGCTGCATATTTACATTTTGGATAATTGGCACAACTCAAAAAACGGCCGTTACGGCCAAACCGGTACACCGTAGCGCTCCCGCAGTCAGGGCAGGTGTGCGGAGCAGGTTGTGTTTCCGCCTTGGCATGCTCCATATCTGTGTATGCGGTTTCGAGGCTGCTCCTGAAGGGATGGTAAAACTGACGCAGCATCTGCACCCAATCTGCGTGTTTTTCTTCAATATCGTCGAGCTGCTGCTCCATATCGCGTGTATATCCGACCTCTAATATCTCAGGGAAGGCCTCAATCAGTTTGTCTGTGACGACCTTGCCGAGATCGGTTGCATAAAAACGGTTGCGCATCTTTTCCACATATTTTCGGTCCTGAATGACCTGAATGATCTGGGCGTAGGTGCTGGGTCGACCGATCCCCTCTGCTTCGAGCTTTTTTACCAGAGAAGCCTCCGTATATCTCGGCGGCGGCTGGGTGAAATTCTGTGCAGGATCCAGGTGCAGTGCAGCCAGGGCCTGGGTCTCCTTCAATTGGGGCAGGACGGCTTCGTCGGAAGTGCGGGGGATTCCCGTCACTTTATAGTACCCGTCAAAAACCAGTACGCGTCCGGTCGCCCTGAAAACCAGTTCTATTTCTGCGGATGTGCCCGAAATGAGAACAGTGGTTGAATCCCATTGGGCATCGGACATTTGGCAGGCAACAAAACGTTCCCAAATGATTTTGTATAACTTGTATTGCCTGTCATTTAGGGAGGAACGAACGCGTTCCGGCGTCAGGTCGGTGTCCGTGGGGCGGATGGCCTCATGTGCCTCTTGAGCGGATTTGTTGGGTGAGGCAAAGAGGTTGGGAGATTTGGGAAGGTAGGCCTCACCGAAATGCTCCCGGATATAGCCCCGGGCGAGTTTGACCGCCTCCCCTGAGAGATGGGTCGAGTCTGTCCGCATGTAGGTGATCAAACCGACTGAACCCATGCCGGCGATAGATACACCCTCATAGAGGGCTTGGGCCGTTCGCATGGTGGTCTGGGCGGTAAAATCCAGTTGGTTTGCCGCCGTCTGTTGGAGCGTGCTTGTAATAAAGGGCGCGAAGGGGCGGCTTTTAGTCCTTTTGGTTTGAATGGATTTAACGCACCATTGCGGGCCGTTGATCATGTGCCCCTTGAGGTATAAGAGATTCCGGGCAGGACCTTTGCCTTTGGGATTGTGCGTCTCGATCCTTTCATCGATGTGAAGACCTGAGAGTTGCAGGGCCTCTGATACAGACCCGATGTCCTTGGGTTTGAATTTTTTGCCCCCGATTTCGATCAATTCCGCGGCAAGGCTTTCATGCTCGGCCAGCCAGTGATTTTTTTCATGAAGGGTCCTGCCGTTTCTGCCGTTCCTGCCGTTCGGTCTTTCCGGCGCCTCTTCCAGCCAGTTCCGCATGGCCTCCCCGAGAGATACCGCTTGCTTTGTGTCGGCAGTGAAGTATCCCGTGATTCTCCAATACTCTTCAGGCTGGAAGGCCTCGATTTCGCGCTCACGCTCCACAATCACTCGAAGTGCAACCGATTGAACGCGTCCGGCACTCAACCCACCGGCGACCTTTTTCCATAAAAGGGGGGAAACCTGATAACCCACGATTCGATCGAGAATCCGGCGAGCCTGTTGTGCGTTCACCTTATCCATATCGATGAGACGGGGATTCTTAAAGGCCTTTTCGATTTCACTCTTGGTGATGGCGTTGAACACGACACGGTTTCGCATCTCGGATTTAATCTTCAACGCCTCCGCAAGGTGCCATGCGATGGCCTCTCCTTCACGGTCGAGGTCAGTGGCAAGCCATATCCCTGAAGCCTTTTTTGCGGCACGTTTCAGATCATTGATCGTTTTGTTTTTGCCTTTGATAATCTGATAGGTTGGCTTGAAATTGTGGTCAAGGTCCACGCCGGGCACCGGATCCTTGACGCCTTTTGGATTCTTGCCAGGAAGGTCTCGGACATGCCCCACAGAGGCCATGACGATGTAATCTCTCCCAAGGTACTTGTTGATGGTCTTTGCTTTGGCAGGGGACTCCACAATGACGAGTTGCTTGTCCATGACGGTATTTTTTTCGTTCATTTTGACACCGTTTGCCGGTGAATTTTTGTTGGCCATATAGGATATCCCGGTTTGGTTATGGATATATGCTGTCTGTCTTGTTTTGAAAAAGTGCTAAGGGTTGGAAAAATAAACATCCGCAAAGTGGTTTGTCAAGTTGTAAAAAAAACTTTGTACTCCGGTGGGGCATAAATCAAAGATCCCGGTCTGGGCATTCGGTGAATTTGCAGTCCCTTAACCGAGGTGAAGGCAGGTATGAAAAAAGCAGGTAGGACATCGTGAAGAAGCTTTCAGGCCGGGGTAGGGGCTTTGGGGCCAATTCAGGGAATGTCACGAAACTGCGTGTGCCCCGGAAAGCGACCAAGCGGGTTTTTCAGCGAACAAACATTTTTCCGGGAAACTGTCGAATGAGTCCTTTGAGTTCCATTCTCACGAGGATTCCCGATACCCGGGCCTGATCCAGTTTTGCCTCCCGGGCGATGTGATCAATGTGAACCGGGTAGTCGCCGAGTGTTTCGAAAATGGCCGTTTCCGATTCATCCATGGGGGGAAGGACCGGGTCTTTCAATGTGTCGATTTTGGGCGCCCCGCCAAAGTTGAGCCCAAGACCTTCGAGGACATCGTCGGAGTTTTCAATGAGGGCGGCTCCCTGTTTGATGAGATCGTGGCATCCTGTGCTCTTGAAGGAATTGATGCTGCCGGGGACGGCGAACACCTCACGACACTGTTCAAGCGCCAGCGCGGCCGTGATAAGAGAACCGCTTTTCCTGGTCGCCTCTGCTACGACTGTGCCCCGACTCAATCCGCTTATGATCCGGTTTCGATTGGGAAAATTCCAGGGCTCAGGCGGTGTGCCCGGCGCAAATTCCGAGATCACCGTGCCGTTGCGGGAGATTTTGTCATAGAGCCGCTTGTTTGAGGCGGGATAAATGATATCAATGCCGGTTCCAAGGACGGCTATCGTGAACCCCCTGCCTGTCAGGCAGCCCAGATGGGCCGCAGTATCTATGCCCCTTGCCATACCGCTCACGACGCCGAGCCCGCGCCTTGCCAAGCCTTGAGCGATTTCCTCCGCTGCTTTGAGCCCATATGGGGTTGGGTTCCTGGATCCGACGATGGCGACAAAGGTCCTCTTGGGGGGGATTTCCTTCCCTTTGAGATACAAGATCATGGGCGGATCGTGGATTTTTTTCAAAAGAGAGGGATAGCGGGGATCGTGATAGGTGAGAATTCGTATTCCCATCACGTCAATGGTCCTCAGCAGTTTAACCGGATCCTTTTCCCAGGCCCCGGCAATGATTTTTTGTGCAATTTCCCGGCGTATACCGTCGACGCTCAGGAGTTCGGAGAATTTTGCCTGAAGAATCCTTTCAGGTGTATCCAGGGTCGAAAGCAAATTCTTGAAAGCTATGTTGCCCAGGCCGGGAATCATATGAAGCGCCAGCCAGGCACATCTTTTATCGGGCCAGGTTTTCTGCATGGTTATTGCTTGGGCCCCAGTCCTTACACACGTGACTGGGGCCAAAGGAAAAGGAATGATAAGATTTTATAGGAGCTGTTCGTGCTACCCCGGTGCCCTATTCAATGACACAGCGTTCCATTTTCAAAATCATTTCAGGGGCTTCCTCCCAGGAGAGGCTTTTCATGAAAGCGCCTTTACCGAAATTCTCCTTGGCGGAAAGGACCAGGGCCGTGGAAGTATGGGGCCTGGATTCCAGGATTAAAACCGTGCCGATTGGAAATTCGTAAAGGGACATTTTTCGAGTGTATTTCTTGTAGATATCCTCAAGGGATGTGGTCTTTGACAGTTCTTTGACGGTTTCGGTGAAATTCTTGCCTTTGAATTCCGAATCATCGATTTTCTTGATCCTGATAATATGGAAGAGATGACCCCGTCGGACCCCTTGGTTAAATCCCTGATCAATGTAGACGATTGAATACTGCCCGATGAGTTCTTTTTGCTCTCTTGTGGCAACGATGTTGGCCATGAGTTCCGAACCCGCCGATAAGGGCTGAATGCATGACGAAACGGGTTCGTAGGGAATAACCATATCATTGACGTTGATGGGGCTGAATGCGTCAAGAATTTCAGCCTCATAGTAGGTCTTTTTCAAATGTTTTTTAAGAATGAGATACCCATGAACCGCAATGCTGTAGCCCAGATCGTTGTCCGTGATGGGGTGCCTCAGCAAAGAAGAAGACTGGCAGACGGTGAATTTGTCCCCAGCTTTGATTTGCCTGTCATCTTGGAAGTTTACGACAATTTTGTCGCCGTCGCCGAGCATGAGTTTCGTACTGGTATAGGACGAAAAAATATGGCCCCATGGCTTGAGCTTGTTTAAAGATAGAAAACCGATACCCCCCACGGGGACCATGCCGGAAACGTCAATACCCGTCATTTCGGGTGTAACCTTTTCAGGTCCCTCGGGTTGGGTGTCAGATGTCTTAAATGCCTCCCCCTCGAGCAAGGTTATCACATCACCGGGGTGCAGGAAATGGGGATTTGTAATGAAAGAATTCATTTGCCACAGCTTCGGCCAGAGATCTGTATCTCCATAATATTTTTCACAAATAGACCAAAGGGTATCCCCTTTTTCAACAGTGTGGGTGAGATTCTGAGCCCCTGTGAAAGAAGGATAAAAAAGCATACATCCAAATGCCAAAACACAGACAGCCAGCAAATACTTTGTTTCCCGTGAATTCTTCATCATGGCAAGACACCCTTCAATGTATCTTAATTTTTTTTTGGGTAAAATACAGATTTTATTGGTTATTGTCAAGCAATTTAAACCTCGATTAGTTGTAATTAGTTCCCCTCCAGGGTAGACTTTTTTTCGCAGGGCAGGAAAAATCATTGGACCGGATAGAGTCCTTTGTTTTTATGCATAATTTATACCATAGTTTCAGGCGAGTATTGTGGGAGAGGAGATTATGGCCGATGTCGAAAGCCTTGCATACGGCCGATATGATCAAACCGGGGAGGGTGGAGAATAGACCTGTTCATTGGGGTTTTTCACGGCGTGCCCTGAAAACGAAGGGTAAACTTCCCGACGGGTCTGGTGGCCACTATCTTGGCCAATCTCTTCATCACGGTCAGGGCCTCGGAAGGATACTTCTGAAAGATCTCTGTAAGATGTTTTCCTTTGATCATTATGACGTGACTCTTGATGGCGGATTCGGCCCTTGCCGTGTAAAGATGCGGTTCAACGAGCGCCGACCAGCCGAAAACGTCTCCGGGTTTGTTGACGGGAAATGAAATATGGACCTGCCCCTCTATGGTCAGATCAACGGCCCCTTCCACGAGCACATATAAATATTCCGCAAAATTGCCCTTCATAAAGAGGTTTTGTCCGGGGGCAAAGACGCGCTCTTCGGCGAACTCGGAAATTTCACGGATGATTTGTGGATCAATCCCCTTAAAAAGTTCAACCTGTTTTAGAAACATGGCAAGGACCTTCCTGTGCAAGTAGGAACCCGGAAGGGCGAGGCAAAGGAGGATAAGGGCGAGGGCCCGAAAAACCGGATGCTTATAATCCTGTGAGCATAGTTGAAAACTCTGAACGGGTCAATGAAATACACTCAGGTTTCAGTGCGATTTCTCTTCTCCCCGGATTTTCGCAGGAGAAGGGTAGCGAAAGACGACGCCAAAATTACAAGAGACACCAACTGGGTGACACTCATGTCCATGCCCGGGACCACGCCTCTAAAGTCTCCTCGGAAACGCTCGATCACGAGACGCCCTGTGCTGTGTAGGATCAGAAACCACAAGATGACCTGCCCTTTGAAGTGATCCCTGGCATGAAGGATGACAAGGACAAGAAAGATGATGAGTCCGCTCAGGGAGGAATAGAGTTGCGTTGGATGAAGGGATATGTGAAGGGGGGCCAGGGAGCGGGGATGGGAAAAAACGATTCCCCACGGCATTTCCGTGGGTTTACCGTAACAGCACCCTGCCATGAAACAACCAATACGGCCTATGGCCTGGCCCAGGGCCACTCCGGGTGCCCAGAGATCGGCTGCGGCCCAAAAAGATAGGCCCTGTCTCTTTATGGTCCATGCCAGGGCAAGGACCGCGGCCAGGAGCCCCCCTGAAAAGACCAGTCCCCCTTCCCAGACCTTGAGGATAGCCAGCGGTTGATCCAGATAAAAGGACAAGTTGAAGAGGACGTACATGAACCTCGATCCTATAACGCCCCACAGGATCATGTTAAAACCCATGTCCGTCACCTGATGTGCATTTATCCCGGAGGTCTTGGTAATTTTCAAGGTGAACAGGAGGGCCGAGATAAAACCGATGGCAACGAAGAGCCCGTAGGTGTGGAGGGTAAGAGGTCCTATAGCGAAAAGATCAGGATGCATAGGGGATGAGGGAATACCTTTCGGGCCGCATCGGTCCATGGCCGCATGAAGTCGATAGGTCCTCGAAATCAAGGATCATCGGAAGGCCTGTTTTTTTGCATCGAAAATCCGAAACCACGCTATCGCCCATCCTTCGATTTCGGAGAGGAAAAAAAGAGTATTTGAATCGCGAGACACAGGGTTCCGATCGTGATCGCCGAATCCGCCACGTTAAAAGCAGGCCAGTGGTAAGACCCCAT
>CAYNYM010000039.1:0-13742 GCA_964401325.1 uncultured Desulfobacteraceae bacterium
ATATGCAAATGGATTACACTTCAAATGCCTATATTTAAGCATATGAGATTTTTTTGTTGGTGTGTTTAATTGCCACAGTAATAATTTCGGCATGCTATAAAAAATGTTGGGCGATGGGGTTTCTTTTAATGAACGAGTTTATACCTGAATTTTGCAGGATGCAGGTTTTCTTATTCTTTTTCAACGCGACAGAGCAGAGCCGTATGGGGCCAGCTGCCTGTCTCCGGACTGCAAAACGCCGCCCCGTCCGGGCAGAGGACATTCGCATTGGATTCGAACACGCCGAAAAGTTCGGGCCCGGCCTCCCGGCGTTCAGGAAACCACCACCCGTGATCCGCATCCGCCATGCGCCGGTCGACCCTATCGGAGAGGTGAAGCCGCATGCGGATGCTCCCGTGGGGGCTCGTTACCCTGACCCACTCGCCTTCGGCTAATCCCAGGGATTCAGCCGTCCCCGGGTGGAGAGTGACCAGTGGATCAGGCCGCTTCTTTCTCGCCGCCTCGATCTGGCGCTGCTCGGAGTGGTACATGGGCATGAACCGACTCCCGGAGATGAGAACCAGAGGGACGGCTTCGGCCAGTCCCGAATCGCCCGCCGGGCTGTAGGGCGGTTCACGGTAAACGGGCAGTGCCGCGCACCCGAGTTCCTCGAAGATACTCGAACGCAGTTCCACTTTACCGGAAGGCGTACCGAAACCGTACTTTTCATATTGCCGGTATTGCGGCCTGCCGAAAAGACCATTTTGTTCAAACAGCTGATCGAAGGTCAGCCCCAGGGGCGACAGCCTGTGGTCCCACACCTCATCCACCGTTTCCCACGGCCAGTGCTCCGCTTGCCCCAGCCTGAGTGCCAGACCGCGCCAGAAATCATAGGTATTGCGGCGCTCGAAGAGGGGATCGATGCCCCTGGGGCAGGCCACACAAAAGGCCCTCGTCAGCCACAGTTCCGTTGTCTCCACGGTGGAGCATATGGGAAAGAGGTAATCGGCAAGGGCTGCGGAAGGCGTCAAATAGAATTCACCCACCACATAGAGTTCCTGGGCCTTTAGGGCTTCGTAAGTCCGCCGAACGTTGGGCAGGGAGAGGAGCGGATTGCTCGCCACCGAAATAGCCGCCGTCACCGGATAGGGTTTCCCGGTCACCATGGCATCGAAGACGGATCGCGCATGGGCCACGCAGGTCGTGTCGGCATTGGGCGGATGCATGTATTCATGGGGAAGGCGCCGGTTGGCTTCCGCATTTCTCTCCCAGCCCGGAAAGCCGAAGAAGGGGTATTCATCGGCGCCCAACTGCTTTGCACGACGGGCCGCGGAGAGCGCCTCGTTCAATTCCATCTCATTGTCTCCGACAATCCTGCCGATCGGGTCGTTCCATCCCAGGGGTTCGCCGCCGGGGATATCTAGATTGCCCGTGACGGCCCTGAGGCAGCATCTCTCCCTTGCAGCCTGGGTCGCGTTCACGCCCTGCTTGTCCAGACCGAAGCCCCAGGTGATCATGGCCGGTTTGCTCGTGGCGTAGAGTCGGGCCGATTCAACGACCTGCCCGGGAGTCAGCCAAGTGATCGCCGCACCCCTTTCAGGGGTGTAGTCGGCGACGGCCGCCTTGAGATCTTCAAAGCCGACCGTCCAGTTGACCACGAAATCACGGTCATAGAGACCCTCTTCAATAATGACCTTGAGCCAGCCGAGCAACAGCGCCACGTCCGTGCCGGGCCGGATGGGTAGCCACATGTCCGCCTTTTCCGCCTCGGGGATGCGGCACGGATCTATCACGATGAGGCGAGCCCCCTTCTTTTTCGCCTGCAGGATCATGGGGTAGAGCCCGTTGGGCGCGGACTTTGATGGTCCCTGCCCCCACAGGACCACGCACTTTGTCTGCATCACATCGCCCCAGGAAAACCCCCCATAGGTGGCAAATTCCACGGCCTGACTCGGGCACATGCAGATGTTGTTGGCCCCGCACACATTCGGCGACCCGAAGAGGTTGAAAAACCGGCGCTCGTCCCAGTGATAGGTACGTTTGGTCCCATGGGTAAAGGCCAGGGTCTCGGCACCGTATTTTTCGCCAAGCCCCCCCAGTTTATCGGCAACTTCATCGAGGGCCTGGTCCCAGGTCAGACGCTGCCACTTTCCGGAGCCCTTTTCCCCTTTGCGTTTGAGGGGATAATTGAGGCGATCCGGATGATGGACATGGTCGGCCATCAGGCTGCCGCGAGCACAGATCCGCCCCCTGGATATGGGATGTTCCGGATCCCCTTTCACCCCGACAATCCTTCCCCCTTCAATTTCCAGCAAAAGACCGCATCGGGGGTGACACAACCCGCAGTAAGATCGCCTGGATTCCGCCATGTTCCCTACCTCCGTCAACTGGACGCCCCTTCGCACGAGGTAAATAGGGGTCACCCGCTTGAAAGGCCCTTGCTCACACCTTGATGGGCTCTAGCAGAAAAAGAGTTTTAAAACGACCCCGTACTTTCTTTTTCTTTGAGAATCTTATTTTGGAGGTCTTTGAAATGTTCTGCATGAATGTTGCTTTCCCTGTCCTCTCGAAGAACCATTTGGACGGCATTTTCGGGACAGCCCGTAGAGCACACCCCGCACCCGATGCACCAGTCCGGGTCAACAACCGGGATATCATCCCTCATTTCCACGGCGGCAACCGGGCAAATTTCCGCGCATTGCCCGCAACCGATACACGCCTTCGCATCGGTTGATCGCGTGAAATAGACCTCCATGATGGCGTCTCTCGGGATCTTTCTCCGTCTGATTGCGCCCACATTCCAGCAGGCGCACCCGCAACAATTGCAGTTGTGTTTGATCCCGCCCCTGGCATTATCGACAAAATGAACGAGACCCTCTTTTTCTGCCTGTTGAATAAGCCCCTGAGCCTCTTCTCTGGTGATCTTCCGGCCAAGCCCTTTGTCTACGACATACCTTGCAACCTCGTCGAACTTGATACAGATCTCGGTAGGATGATCACACGGAGACCCTCTGAGTCGGGCAATCATGCGACAAGAGCAGTGGCAAACGGCAAAATCCGTCGCCTTTTCAATGACGCTCTCCATGGTGTGATGGGGGAGCACCGCTTGAAGATCCGCTTTTATGGTGCCTGAGACAGGGATGTATCTGTAGGCCTTTGTCTCTGAGCTATAGGCCTTTGCCGTTACCTTGCGATTGAAGTATTTGGCAACCAGCCCGGCCATATTTCTTGCATGGGGGGTGTCCTCCCCCTTCCAGAAAAAGGTCTGGGGGAAAGAAAACCCCATTTGTTGAAAGGCATACCCCTTTTCCCCTGTTTCGGTCTTCCCCTCGAAAAGGAGACCTTTCCCTGCAAGGTCCTCCAGGATCTTTTTGAGTTCCGCTTCGGGCAAGCTCGAGTTTTTTGCGACTGTGCCAAAAGCGACCGGTTGAAGGGGAATCACGCGGTTGGGAATGGCCAAAACGGCCTCTGCCTCGATAGGGCTGAAGATCTCTTTGAGGATTTCCTCAAGCGTTTCGGTATGTGGGAATCCCATGGCAAGGATGGAAAGATGGTCGGCAAGCTTCACATAGACATCGTTGGTTTCTTGCATACTGAAGGCCTCCGATATAGAGCCCTTCCTCTCGGAAAAGGCGGGCGACTTTGAGGGACAACTTCAGACGAATGGAGGTGAGCCGCATTTTCGATATCTGAGTATAAGAGAGGATGGTGCCGTATGTCAATTTGGAACGTTTGGGCCAAGACCCACCGCCTAATTGGCCTATCATGACCGGGATCAAACCGGAGAGACGAAGATCATCCCGCAAACGCCCCTCTTCACCCGCACAGTGCCGCGAAGTTTCTCGATTTTGGTTGACTTAAAAACCCGTTTCTCATTTAATAATAAATGCATTTCCGGAAGGTTATGGATACTCTTATAAGGTTGATCCTTTAGGATTTCCAAATAAAAAAAACCCACACGGTTTCATGAAAGGAGGAGCCGATGCCCAAGGACCGTATTTCAGTGAAAAGTCATCCAAAAGAAGGGTCCGAGGAAGAAACCTATTTTAAAGAGCAGGACCGAAAAAAGATAAGGGATCTCAGGGAAAAGACAGCTCAGGAGGCGACCACCAAATATAGCGAAGAACATAAGGGCCATTGTTTTCGGTGCGGCACCCGGAGCCTGGTTGAAGTCGAACGGGGAAACGTCAGGGTCGATGTCTGCGTGAATGAAAACTGCGGGGCGATCCACCTGGACCCGGGGGAGTTGGAGGAAATTCTGAAAAACAAAGGCATCATTTCTTCAATTAGAGAATCCGTCTTCGGCGTTTTCTCGAAATGAAAATCCAGCGTTCTATAGCATTCTGACACAAGCCCTTGGCAACAGATGAATAAACACTTGCAGGTCTCTTAAAAACTCCGATTTTCACCACAAAGGACATGATTTCCGTATGGAGCGTTCAGCGATAAGCACTCAGCTTCATGCGTTGTCCCTTTATGGCTTTTGTCCCGCCGCGGCGGATCTGGTGACTGGTGGCACGAATTCGGGAATGACCCTTGCCGGATTCGCACCAACTCATATTCTCATTTGACTTGTACAAGGATTTTCTCTTCTCCGAATTCTACGACATCACCTGAAAAGATCTTTTTCCGTTTTCTGGTTTCGACCTTTCCATTTACGATAACTTGACCCTCAGAGATCACGTATTTTGCCTCACCCCCGCTGGCGACCATATTTTCGAGCTTCAAGATTTTATAGAGTGCAATCGGCTCTTCTGAAATTTCAATTTTTCTCATTTCACCTAACTCACCATATCGGTATCAAAAAGCATCTGCTTCACCATGATCAGGCCCTATCCCATTCAGCAATTGAATTGAAATCAGGGAGATCCGTTCGATCCTTCCAGATTCCCGCGGCCTCACAAAGCACCAGTTCCCTATGACTCTTGCCCGCGTGATCGATGAACCGGTCGTTGGCCTCCCTAATGAGCTCGCTTTGTTTCTTCCCGGTTGAGTTACCTATTATGGCCAGTTCCTTACGTTGATGTTTCGTCAAAGATATTTGTGTTCGTATCATCTTGCCCCCATGAAATGTATACATCCGCATCATACATCACTTTGGCAAATTGACAAGGCCAACGAAAAAGTCACCCGCAGGTGTGAGGCGTAGCGTAACCGCGAAAGGGGTAAAGGGGGACATCGATGCCAAGACAACCGATCCCTTTTGTTCCACAGGTTCCATCCATCCGCTTGATTTATTTCATCACCTTCTATAATGTTGAAAACTCACCGACCGGAGTCTATGAAAGGAATGACTATGTTGAAAAACACATTTGCCCACATACCGAACATAGGCCTCAAAACCGAAGAGCGCCTTTGGCGCTCAGGAATTCTGGACTGGGACGATTTTTCATTACCGCTTTCTTTCAAATTTTCCCATAACAAAATCGACCGTATGGCCGCCACCCTCCGGGAGTCACAAACGCATTTGGAGAACCGAAACCCCGATTATTTTCAGGAACGGTTACCGTCCAGCCTTCACTGGAGGATGTTCCCCGAATTCAGGGCCTCTACCCTGTACCTGGATATCGAGACCACCGGCCTGGAGAATTGGGCAAACCATATCACATCGATTGCGACCTATGATGGGAAGGGTGTATCCTGTTATGTGCACGGTCAGAACCTTGAAGATTTCACCCGAGACATTCAAGAGTATAAAGTGCTCGTCACCTATAATGGAAAATCCTTTGATATTCCCTTTATAGAACACTATTTTGGGATAACCCTCTCCCATGCTCACCTTGATTTGAGATATATCCTGGCGAGCCTCGGCTATAGAGGCGGACTCAAGGGGTGTGAAAGGCAACTGGAAATCGACCGCGGAAATTTGGTGGATGTGGACGGGTATTTTGCTGTCCTGCTTTGGGATGAGTATCAACGAAACAAGAGTCAAAAGGCATTGGAAACACTGCTTGCCTATAACATCCAGGATACCGTTAATCTTGAAACCCTCATGGTGCTCGCCTACAACCTGAAATTAAGGGGCACACCCTTTGCAGAGGCCCATCAACTGCCCCTGCCTCCCCGCCCGTCTATTCCCTTTGAAGCAGATCTAAAGACAATCGAAGCTATTAAACGCCGCATATTCAGCAGTCCGGACGGCTATTGAAACGGCTTGCCCATCTCCATTGAGAAAATGGGGCTCACATCCCGTTTTTTGAATTGCGAAGCTGTGATCAACAAAAACTTACATTCATTCACATTTCAAGATGTGACCCACAGCTTCTACTGCCAGGCCCGATCCAATCAAGCGCCTCATCCAGCGAGTGAAAAACTCCCAACTCCCACGGCAGTTCCCTGAATTCGGAAAATATCGCATACATTCGCGAAAGCCCGTGCACAAGGGGAGAAGTTGCGACAATGGCCGTTTTGGAATTGGCGGGCCGCAAGCCCCTTTTCCTATCGGACACATCGGCGATGCTCTCCACGTCCCTTGTTTCAAGTTTTTTGACCGACGCAAGGCTGAGATCCACTATCATATTTCGGGGCCGGTATTTTTCGAAGTATACTTCTTGTATATCAATAACCTGATCGAAAGTCAGTTCCCCGTTAGCCGTGCAGATAAGCAGAAATTGAACAGGATCAAATTTGCACTTGATGGGCATACAGTTTACTCCTCGATTCTGAAACCAGTTTTATTACACCATTATTGCCTGAAATCAGACAAACCTTCAACAAACTCTTCCGGTTTAACTGTGGTCTCGGTACGGCTGATCTTTTGAATTGCGTATTTATGAAAACCGAAAAATACCGCGCTGGCGGAAGAATAACAGATCTAAAGCCTTTAATCCGCAATTTCGTCGAGCCAATGCATGGCTTCATGGATATCCCGGAAAGGAAAAAAAACAACATCTATCCGGGAAAAAAGGATATTTAATACGCGCCCAACGCCGTAATGCACATCCTTTGAAACAACGAACGCCACCTTGTCGGTAAAATGCCCTTTGAATTTATCGAATATTTTTACAATTTGCTGCAAGTCCTCCGAGGAAGGATCAAATTCAGTGGACTGGTCAATGACAAGCAGCGGAACCCGTGCCGTGACCTTCCGCGACACCTCTACCAGGGCGTCGTGCACGTCGGATAACTCAAACGCCTTTATCCATTCAAGGACGGCGAGATTTTCGGTGGTTTGGGTTTGGTATTTTTGCATGCTCTTAAAATTTGTCTCATATCTAGCCAGTGGTCACATATGATTCCTTCCGACCCTCCGGGCGGCAAACGATCAGGTTGGGTTGAGATTAATATGAGAATTAATGGTCTGCCGATATTGAGCTTGCGCATACGGACGCGCAAGGTGCTGCAGTCGAAACCGAGGATTTCAGACGCACTGTCTATTGATATTTGAATTTCAAATCCTGTAAAAGTTTATTGGTTGCTGCAGCGCATATTGGCAATTTACTTTTTACCTCCTCCCTTACCTTTGCCTTTACCTTTGCCTTTATCTTTGCGTTTATCTTTGTCGTTGGCCTTACCTTTATCATTGTCATCGTAAATATCATTGCCACGTTTCAGGGCATGGAATTCTTTTGATCCGGGTTTGATACCCAGGCTTTTCGCAAGTACACCCCAGCCCTTACCCTTATTAGATCTGTATTGATCAACAATGTAATCCGTAGGTTTTGCAGACATTTCCCCAAAACAAAATACCATATAGGCATCTGCGGGGCTTTCAACATTGCTGAGAACGGTAGTGATCTGCGCATCACCTATCTTAAAACGAGCAGCAATTCTTGCCCTGAATCCTGACGGATCAGCTTCAGCTCGGATATTAAGATTTCTTGTCCAGTCAAAATCGCCTGCTGCCACTATTACTGCTGATGAAACTATCAAAAACACAACCGAAACCATGAATAAAATTTTTTGCAACTTCATTGGATCCTCCGTTTTATCATCAGTTTTATGCTAAATCGGAACAATGAGGCGTTTCTCAGCTCTCCTGAGGTCGGAATCGTCAGGTAAGTCTTTCATTGTTTGTTGCCATCATCTCCTCGCTAGTTTTCATCCAGAAATGGCCCTTTTCCGCAATTTCGGCGTCAATCGGCGGGATTCCTTGTGCGGAGTACACTTGTACGCCTCCGCGCAATCCCTTGATTTCCTTGAACTTGCTAAAAATTGCCTATTTCTGAATTGAAAACTTACTCGTGCCCGGAGGTCCTTTCCGGATGGGCACTCGCTAATTTCTTGCACAACCACCCAAGATCCCTTTCCGTGGTCGCAATTTCAATTGTTTCGGCCCGTCGGCCCGGTCGGCCCGGGTCAGGTCTGCCTATGTGCTTGATATTCAATTGCTATCCTTTCAAAAATAGGTTTTTTTTGCGCTTAGACTGCCATTTTCATGGGCAAAATTGGCCCCGCAAGGAAAATCTTGTTCGCGAATCTCGAAGCCTTCGTTATTCCCAAACACCTTCCGGCAGGATTCTTGAACCGCTTCTAAATCTCTCATCTAAAGGAATGAGACCAACCTCTTATAATCAATTATCGCATATCGTTTGCGAAAATTTTGAATCTCATTATACCTACAAAAAGGCCACTCCTTCGGATGGTCCACAACTCAGGCCCGGACCATATCTACCCTGTTAAATTCACAGTCCATTTAACCAGGGTATGCCAAACATACCCGTGGATGTAATGACGATTTGCTCTTGGCATTTTCTGGTAAATTTCTTAGAAGACACTTTCTGATAGTAAAATTGTCGGTTTACCTTAAAAAACATAGACTTTTTCGAGCTTTACGTTCACATATCAATCAGTTGTCTTGGTCCGATCCGAGCTGCGGAGCTACATAAAAACCAGGTCCACAGCCAAGATCGAGGACGGACTTACCTTTCAAATCCGGCAACATGGATAGCATTGATGGTCGTTCGAGATGAGCATTGTTAACGTTGTTTGAAATTGCCTTCTCATAGCCACCTGGGTGAAGAGTATACATTGGTGCAATCATAGGAATGAAGCTTCCTCCATAAAAATCAATCAAATATACCAAATTTATCTTAAATTGACAGTTTTTAAATCACTGGATTTGCACTGTTTTCACTTTGGAGCTTAAACAGGCCCTCACCGGCGAGAATGGAGCGTAGCGGAATTCTCGTCCGAGTGCATGGCATTGTTCTGTGCCGGTCTATGCTTTATTGACAATGACTGCAAATTCGCCTGATTTTCGATTATATGGGTTTCCCGCAACGTCGGAATAAATCCCCTTAACGAAAAAACCAGCCTCAACAAACTCCCTCTCAAGATCCTCAGGCGCAAAATACTGTAACCAGTTGTACACCTGTCTGGTGCGCTCAGACTCAATAATTGTGTACTTGTCCAGTATTACCTTCTTTTCATCGTATTTGAAGGTATTCAAAAAGCCATAATACTTGTTTGGCGACCAAAATCCGCTGAGCTGGTTCACCTCATATGTCGCGGTCTCTTCCCTTTGTTCAAATGCCGATAGAGAATACACATCAAGAAGGACCGAACCGCTCGGTTTTAAAAACTTATGGAATTTGCGCAGAATCCCTTTTCTTTGTGTTGGGCTGAGTGCGCAGAAATCACACATAATCATCAGCACAAGGTCGAACTGGTCTTCTGTATCGAATTCCAGGTAATTCTGATTCACATAATTGATTTTTAACTGCTCTCGGGCTGCAACTTCCTTTGCATACTCGATGGACCTCTTCGAGAAATCGATGCCAGTCACATTTGCCCCGCGTTTCGCCAAACGTGCTGCATACAATCCAGGGCCACAGCCAAAATCAGCTATCTTGGTGTTCCTGCCGATGTTGAACTCTGAGGCGATCCATTCCACTGATCGATTGATGAATTCTGCTTTTCGCGAAGAAACGTCGAGGGCTTCGTTAAGGTGGAACGAGAGCATCTGCCTTGACGTATGTTCATCGGTCCATAGATCGCTTGCGGTGTAAGATTGGAACGGTTCGGGCCGTTCGTTAATCTTTTCCAACTCTTCAAACATTCTCTTTCCTCATCTTATACACAGAACATTAGATTGATCCGCATAAAACGTCTAATAAAGACCTCTGTCCGTTTAAAAACCTACTCGAGAACCTCAAAGTTCATCGATCGGGCAATGAAAATGCGACGATCCATGCTCCACCTTTCTTGCATAATCTTCATTTTAACCAAATTCAAGCTTTCTAATGGAATGAGAAAACAGCCTCTGCCCCTCACCCCCTTCCCCCAAAAAAGCCGCGCCCGTATTTACACGAGTGCGGCTTGATAAAGAGTCAAGTTTGAAGATGTTCGCCTTTTGTGGAGTGATACCCGGAACGATTCCAAGAGCATTCCCGAAACCTGCCTTTACGGCCATCCGTTAGCGGCCATTTCCGATGATCAATTACGAACTTGAACCAGCAGATAATCCTTAGTCAGAGCGAGAAGGCCGGCGTATCTGCGCCTTGTCCCCGTTTCAATCGTGTGCGTGAGCGTGAAAACGACTTCAATGTCCCTTCGGCCCTTTAGCAGACAAACAGCCTTTGTTAGATTCTCCTCTATAAGGGGGTCCCTGGCATGAAACCCTTCAAGTCTCTCCGGGTTCAGGGGCTCTTTATAATCCCAATGGATGCATATCCTTTCTATTTTTACCCGATAGTTCAGCAGACAAACGACCCAATTGTGGCATAAAAGACATTCGGTCCGCTAGCCCGGGCAGGAATCCGCCACTGCCCGGGCATGCGGGTAACGCAGCTTAGGGCTGACTACCTCTGACATAAAAAGAATCACTTTACAGATATACTCAATAAAATCTTTTATAACAGACTGAATTAAATTACACAATCCCAAAACAGCAAGGAGATTCAGAATGCGACTTGACCAAAGAAGAGGGGGTTCACCTCAAGAATGTATTACGCGGTGAGGGGTGCCGGGGAGAAACCCGGGGGCATGGAAGTTCCGGACAGGTCCCCTGGCTGAAGCATTAGAACCTCCTCCGTAAGGCGATATGAGAATGGCCGGGGAAGGAATCGGATCCAGGACGTAAAAACACTGCCACGACATGCGCGAAAAAAAGGCTGATGAATTCAATTCATCAGCCTTGGGTATTTGAAGTGGCGGAGAGAGAGGGATTCGAACCCTCGTAGGAGTTTTACGCCCCTAACTCGCTTAGCAGGCGACTGCACACCTTCTTACCTTATTAAAATCATTAAACATTTACCTTAAATTAGTGTTTCACCGTACCACCTCGGGCCTACAAGACCTGAAAGTTATACTGGAGTGGAACACCGTGGAACACCATTTTCAGGGTCATATGGACGACCCTGACCTGCACAAACATTGACAACTATTTGCACTCCTAAGAGGTGTTATTTATGACCGTAACATACCTGCATCATGTCCTGGATTGGTCTACCAGCGGGCGACGAATCCGCCGGGTTTCCCGCCTTCCCTTTCCCAAAGACTCAAACCAACGATCAACGACGGTCTCACTTTTGCGGGTCCTTTCCGGGGCTTCGAAACACAGGGGTCAACTCACCTCGGGGTTCCTCCGCATATGAAAGTTTCTATGGCTCGGAAAAATGGAAATAAAGGGAAAACTTACAGTTATTGGGTGACGGATGCCGGATGAGCAAAGACATGGGCCTGAGCTGAATACGGGCGAGGAGATTCTGAAGGCCGTGGAGGAGCGGAGGAATGCCGAGGCGGCCAGTTACCCGGATGCCTCCAAAAACAACGGCAAGGTGGCCAACGCATTTGTTGAGCAGTGCATGCAAGCCAATGAGTTGGGGGACGGACTCCTTTACCGGGCCTTGTGTGAGGACCAATACATCTACAACGTGTCTTCCGGGGAGTGGTACTCCTGGGCGGGGCATTTTTGGCGTCGGGACGTGCATGACCAGGCCCTGGCCGCGGTTGAAAAAGTTGTTGGCCGGCTCCTGGAAAGGACCACGGAAATCTCCGGGGAAATAGACCAGGCAATCCAGATAAAGGACGAAGACACCAAAGCCAGCTTTGAAAAGAAACGAGAGGCCTATTACAAGCGGATTTCCCGCCTTCGGACGGACCGGGGCCGCACGGCCTGTCTCAAGTTCGCCCGGACCTGCGAAGATCCCCTGACCATAGAGGGCGGTGAATTCGATATGAATCCCTGGCTTTTTACATGCCGGAACGGCGCGATTGATCTTGAGACCGGGAAGTTTAGGCCCGGCCGGCAATCGGACTATTTATCTCTTTGCAGTCCCGTTGAGTGGCAGGGGATAGAGGCGCCGGCGGAAAAATGGCAGGAGTTTCTCCTGCAGGTCTTTGCAGGTGACGAAGAGCTGGTGACCTATATCCACCGGCTTCTGGGATATGCCACCACTGGGCTCACCCATGAGCATATCATGCCGGTTTTGTACGGCAAGGGGCGAAACGGCAAGGGCACGCTGGTCGAAATCCTGAGTTATGTTCTGGGGTCGCTCGCCGGACCCGTCCAGGCGGAGATCCTCCTGGCGGAATGGAAGCCCCGCAGCTCCGCGGCCCCGTCTCCGGATATCATGGGGCTGAAAGGCCTTCGGATGGCCTTCTCCTCCGAGACGGACGAAGGGCGGAGGTTCAGCTCTTCCAAGGTCAAATGGTTGACCGGAGGAGACGAGCTGGTAGGAAGGAATCCCTATGACCGATATGACGTCCATTTCAATGACCAACAATAAACCGGGTGTGAGCTCAGGAGACGACTTCGCCTTCTGGGAACGGATGCACCTGATCCCCTTCAAGATCAGTTTTGTGTCCAGGGAACCCAAGGGCCCAAACGAGAGGCCGGCCGTCAAGGGCCTTCCGGACCTCCTCAAGAAAGAGGCCCCCGGGATCCTGGCCTGGTTGGTCAGGGGCTGCCTGGACTATCAGAAAAACGGTCTTCCCCTGCCCCAGGCTGTGATCAATGCGACCCTGGAGTACCGGGAGGATGAAGATAACCTCGGACAGTTCATCGAGGCCTATTGCACCCTGGATCCCAATGCCAAGGTTCAAAGTTCGGATATCTTCGCGAAGTTCGATATTTGGTTCAAGAAAAATATCAGCGTCAAGGGAATCAGCCACAAGCGCTTCGGACAGATGATGAACAAGAAGTTTGAGCGAAAAAAGATCACCGGCGTGAACCACTATGTCGGCGTGGAGCTGGACACATTCAAGGCGGCGGAATTAGGGGAGGATTGACCTCTGTGGAAAGGGAGCGAGAAAAAGGGCCTAAGGAATTGAGAACATTGGGGAATATCGTGGAGCAATCCCCTGGCTTGGGGAGGATGGGAGCGTTTCCCCTTATGGAAGTTCTCGCAAGCTTTTTGGAAAACGAAACCTTAATAATACGAAAAACGCTCCCCATCCTCCCCGTTACGGCTTAAGGGGCTGAAATAACACATCAAAGAAAAGGGAGGATCACATTATAATCCTCCCCAAACGCTCCCCGTCTATCCCCTCTCTTAAAGGGGTTTATATTGTATAAATTTATAAATTTTCAATTAAAAATAAACAAAAGAGGAAAGAGTAAAGAATAATGAATGTCTTAGACCTGGCTAGAAATCATGTTGCGCTCCGGAAGGTGTCCGGCACAAAGGGGGGTGAATACCACGGGCCCTGCCCCGGATGCGGCGAAGCGGGCCATGATCCCAAGACTGGCCCTTCGGACCGTTTTCACGTCTGGCCGGCGCAAAACAATGGAGAAGGGAGCTATTGGTGCCGGCAGTGCGGCCGTGGCAGCGACGCCGTCCAGTTCCTGCGGGATTTTGAAGGCCTCTCCTTTCATGAGG
>CAYNYM010000040.1:0-13585 GCA_964401325.1 uncultured Desulfobacteraceae bacterium
GGTAGAGGTGGTAGACCACAAAGACAAGAAACACGATGTCCAGCACGTCCTGAACGCGCAGGTTGGCTATGATGGCTATGAAATGCACCTCTCCCCTTTCTCTTCAATTCTGCAGGAAGTCATTTTTTCTGCTAGTGGGCGCCCTGAACCCTTCGGTTCAAGGGGAGGATTCAAAGGAGGCCCTAAGGATTATGCAAGCCCCTGCCGTATATTTCCGTCAGTCCCCTGAGATACTCTCTGAATTCGGGCGTAAGGAGTTTGGCCCGAAGACGCCATTGCCAGTTTCCCTGACTCCTTGCCGGGCGGTTCATCCGGGCCTCTTCTCCGAGGCCAAGGAGATCCTGCATCGGAAAAATCACCTTGTCTGCGATGGACATCATCGCAATGCGAATCAGTTCCCGATGGAAATTTTCGCTGTCCAGGTCCCGCCCGAAGTAAAGGGAAATTCGTTCCTTGACCTCGGATGATGCCTCGTTTTCGAACCAGGCCCTGGCCGTGTTATTGTCGTGAGTACCCGTGTAAACCACACAATTTCGTATATGATTATGGGGCACATAGGGGTTCGTGGTGAGGTCGTTTCCAAAGGCAAAAAGCAGGACCTTCATCCCCGGAAACCCGAAATGGTCCATGACCTCCTTTACATCCGGGGTAATGACCCCAAGATCCTCGGCAATGATCGGCAAAAAGGGAAAACGCTCGGTCAACCGGGTGAAAAAATCCATGGCAGGCGCCCCCATCCATCGGCCGTTGATCGCATTCTTCTCCCCTTCAGGCACCTCCCAATAGCCCACGAAGCCCCGGAAGTGGTCGACCCTTGCGATATCGAAAAGATCCAAGTTATGGGAAAATCTCTGGACCCACCATTCGTAGTGCTTTTCCTTCAGGACGTCCCAGCGGTAAACGGGATTGCCCCAGAGTTGACCGGTATCACTAAAATAATCCGGGGGCACCCCGGCAACGGCTAACGGTCTTTTTTGGAGATCCAGTTTAAATTGTTCGGGATGGGTCCATACGTCTACACTGTCGTGTACCACATAGATGGGGATATCCCCAATAATCTCAATACACCTCTCGTTGCAATACCGCTTAAGGGCGTGCCATTGTTTAAAAAAGAGGAATTGCAGGAATCTTGCTTCTTCGGCGGGTTTTCGCAGTTCGTATGCGGCATCCAGCAGGGCCTCCGGTTGGCGGTCCCGCAATTCAACCGGCCATTCCGTCCAGGCCTTTTCTGAAAAATGGCTTTTGAGGGCCACAAAAAAGGAAAAATCATCCAGCCAACCGGCATGTTGTACGCAAAAGGACTCAAAGTCGGTGCCCGGTTTTCCGGCTTCGAACCGATCTCGAAGTTCGTCGAAAAGGCGTTTTCTGGAGGCCTCCACAGCCGCGTAATCCACCCGGTCGGCAGGGAAATCAGGTAAAGAGGACAGGGTCGTCTGTGAGATCAGACCGTCTCGAGCCAGGAACTCAGGGCTTATGAGAAGAGGATTGCCGGCAAAGGCGGACATGCTGTGGTATGGTGAATTCCCGTGGGCCTGATTGGTGGGACTAAGCGGCAGGATCTGCCAGTAATGCTGTTTGCTCTTGTGAAGGAAATCGGCAAACCGATAAGCAGCGGGGCCCATGTCCCCGATACCAAAGGGCGACGGTAGAGAGGTCAGGTGAAGCAGTATGCCGCTTCCACGTTCTTTCATCTCCACTCCTGTGCGAACGGCCTTCGGTCTGGGGTGTGCTTTCTACTGTAATGTTCAAAGGCCGTACTTGCTAAACAAAACACAAATAATAATTTCCACCCGAGTCAAAAGTCTAGAACAACGCCGGTGATATTGCAAGTATCATGCTGATTTTATTTTTGAAATGCGTCGTTCCTCCATGTAAAAGAAAAAGAGAAGCCCCAAACCGAGGCTTCTCTTCGTTCTCATCGAAATCAATCGATTGTACTCATTTTTTGGTCTGAAAATTTTTCATACACCACTCCGGTGCCTTTCCAGTCTTCTTTTTGCAACAATTAGCTGCCTTGTATCCGCTGAATTTGTTCTTGCACGCGGAACCCATGCCAAGCGAGCGGATCCATGCATTGCCTGCGGGCAATCAAATCATCCAAGGCATGACCAGTTCACATTTTTCCTGTTCCGGTTCGTCAACCTCCAGGAAAAGTTTGGTCCTCTTTCCCTTTGTCCGCTCATAAATAGCCATGTAAAATTTCAGGGCATTTCTTACGACTTCAGATACCGTTACCCCCTCACTTCCAGCCAAGTGGCTGATATCCGTATAAAAATTATCCTCAAACCTAAACTGAGCCTGTCTCTTGCTCATCTTTGCCTCCTTCTAGCGTCAAATTATAAATTGAACACTTTTCTAAAGTTGGGGGTCGTAACGACCCGATAATTACCATAAATTTCAACGTCTTTCGCATGGGATCGGCCCATGGGATCACGCGATTCAACTCACGAATAATAAAATTTCGCAATATAGGGACACGGACCTGGAAGGGCGGATGAAAATGGCGAGAAGGACGCTCTATGTCATGCAGTGTGAACAGTCATCGTGAAAAACGATACATACTTGATGGTACGTATTGTCTCATGCGATAAATCCAAGTCTTACAGTACTCCCAATTCATATTTGATACAGTACAAAAAAAATAAGTATTTGAATCCGTATTACAAGTCTCAGGGGGATATTTCCTTCATTTTTATTAAGCCATTTGCCTGTCATATGTCGCGTATTTTATACCGGTTCCTCGAATAAGCACCTTAGTAGGTACAATACTTATAGCATAAACGAGGTAATTTGTAAAAGCAATGAGCATGCCAAAAGGATAGGCATGCCTAAAATTTTATAACAATTGGATTTTATATTAAAAAGCTGATACGGACAAAGGCCTTGGGGCGAGGGGTTTGATGGAAAATTGTCAGGATTTTTTACAAATTGTCAAATGGCTGTCTTTAATTTTCAAATACGGAGATGAACCCTTTATCGCTCTTTTTGACACACATTCAAACGTTTTTGCCATGATTTTCTTTACTTTTCAGGAGGCTTTGTTAAAATAAAAGCCTTTCGGATAGGTCCTGTGCCTTTCTTTCAGAACCTCTGTGGCTGGTGAGTTTTCCTTCTCGCTTGTTTTCAGGGGCCGGGGTTTGAAAAAACCTCCTAAGAAATACAGGGCCTATCCGTTTTTTTGCGGAAACCGGCTAGGACTTGAGCCGGACAATCGTTGCGCCCCAGCCCGATGAACCCGGATCAAGACGAAAATCCAGGACCTGGGGATGCCTTTCCAGGAGCGCGTGAACGGTTTTTCGCAATACGCCTCTGCCCTTCCCATGAATTATCCGAACATCAAAAATCCCCTGAACATGACATTCGCGCAGATATTCCCTTACGACCGATGCGGCGTCTTTGGGCGTGAACATATGGAGATCCAGGGTGCCGTCAATGGGTATGCGTGTTTCGGCCATTGCTTTTATGCGTTTTTCCTGCCGTCTTTTTATTGAAAAAAACGATTGTTTTTCGGTTTAGTATAGGAATTTCCAGTTTGACATATTGGCGTACCCCATATACTTTTTTGATCGATTTAACGAGCATATTTTTTCAAGGATAATGGATGTTTCGGATTCACGCAAGGGCAGTGAGCCTGAAAAGGGAGATTTCACGTGGGGCGTGCGAAAAATATTTTTGCGACAAAATGGGGAATAATTGGAGTGGGGGCCTTCATCGGCATTTTGGCCCCTCTTTTACAAAAATTGGGAAATCCCGGAAACATGGGCATCTGTGTGGCCTGCTTCGAGCGGGATATCGCCGGGGCCGTCGGGATTCATCGGGCGGGGGTAGTACAATATATGCGGCCCGAGATCATCGGGTTTGTTATCGGCGCACTCATTGCTGCGTACCTGTTCAAGGAATTCAGACCACGTTCGGGATCCGCTCCGATTGTCCGGTTTGTTCTTGGGGCCTTTGCGATGATTGGGGCCCTGGTATTCCTGGGGTGTCCCTGGCGGGCCCTGCTCAGACTCGCGGGTGGCGATTTGAACGCTGTTGTGGGTCTTTTCGGCCTTGTTTTTGGTATCTGGATCGGGACTCTTTTCCTCAAGGGAGGCTATAACCTGGGCCGATCCGCGAAGACCTATACTTCCGTGGGTTGGCTGATGCCCTTGATAATGCTCGGGTTTTTGGCGCTTATGCTGGCCTTTCCACAGGTTCCGGCAGCGGCAAAAAACGGTATTTTGTTTTACAGTCTCAAGGGTCCGGGGGCCATGCATGCCCCGTTGTTCGTTTCTCTCGGGGTGGGCCTTTTTATCGGATTCCTGGCCCAGAGAAGCCGTTTTTGTACCATGGGGGCCTTTCGGGATTTGATCCTTTTCCGCCAGACACACCTTTTTTCAGGGCTTTTCGCCCTGGTGGTTTTCGCCGTTCTCACAAATTTGGTCCTGGGTCAATTTCATGGGGGGTTTGCCGGACAACCTGTCGCGCACATGCACCATGTCTGGAATTTTGGCGGAATGGTCCTGGCCGGCCTGGCCTTTGCCCTGGCGGGCGGATGTCCCGGCCGTCAGCTCTTTTTGGCCGGTGAGGGCGATGGGGATGCCGCCGTCTTTGTCCTGGGCATGATCGTGGGCGCCGCCTTTTCCCACAACTTCGGACTGGCCAGTTCCCCAAAGGGCGTGGGACCGCACGGCATCGCCGCCGTGATCATAGGACTCTTGGTCTGTCTGTTCATCGGTTTTACCATGAGAAAGAAATAAACGAAGGGAGATGAAAATGGGTACGACCGTCGATGCCCGGGGACTTTCCTGTCCTCACCCGGTCCTGATGACCATGGATGAAATGAAAAAAATGCGGCAGGGTGAAATGATCGTGCTGGTGGATACGGAGACCTCCAGAGAGAATGTGAGCCGCGCCGCTGAAAGCCGGGGCTGGCATGTAAAAGAGGTTCAGGAAGAACGCGAAGGATTTCGCCTCACCATTGAAAAGGGTTGATTTTGAATATCCGAAACTGGTTCAAGGGAAAAGAAAAAAAAGAAGACACGCCCGAATCAAAATGGGATCGGGGCATCCTTGTCTTTGAGAATACGAGTGAGGTGATTCGGGCGGAAAACACACTGAAGCCTCAAGGCTGGGCCATTCGCGTGATGGGGCCGCCACCCGAGATCCGCACGGGATGCGACCTGGTCATCGAGTTCCCGCTCATGGAAGAGTTGAATATTCGGAGAACACTCGAGACGGCTGGAGCCCCCCCCCTTGAGGTGGTGCCGGTCAACAGCCCCCTGCTCCAGCCCGTAGATCTTTTCCACACAAAGGACTTCGGCGGTTACCTGATGGTTCGGGCGGCGAACATGAAATTGACCATAGAGAAATCAAGCCGTTGCATCGTCAATATTTCGGGAGGAGGGTGCCCGGATGTCCCCTATTTGGCAGGAGAAATGGTAGGGATATCGCTTCTCGATGCACCGAGTCCCCGGGATATCGGGCACACCCTCTGCGGTTATGCCCTGCATCTGGCCTATGAGGAGGCAAAAAGGCAATGCTCGCCATAGTGGGAACAGTCCCCGATCGAAAATTCGATCTCGTGGAAGGCCCGGTCGACCTGAAAGACGACTACTTTATCGTCCAAGGAAAAGCGGTCAGGGTTAATCGCGGCACACCTGCCCTGGTGGCCGCCGCCGCCAAGTCCTGTGAGGTGTTGGCCCTCCCTCCGCCCATTGTGTTTCTCGCTGGGGACATCGGACTCGGAAACGGCAGTCGAAGGCTCTATGAATATCTTACCCGGCACATCAAAGGACGGGAGCTCGGAGTCGTGACCTTTCACTATCTCCAGCCCGATGTGGACTGGCACAACCGTGTGCTTTTCGCTATTGAGGACATGAAGACACGGCCGGTTTTGATTGCCGACGCCGGATTCATGTACGCCGCGAAAATGAGCGGCCAGTCCGCTGCCTATGACCTCTTCACCCCTGATATCGGTGAACTGGCCTTCCTTGCCGACGAAAGCGCACCTCACCCCTTTTACACCCGGGGGTTCATCCTTCATGAAAAAAACAGGACCCCGGAATTGATCGCCCGTGCTTACGAACACGAGAACGCCGCATCCCGTCTGCTTGTCAAGGGGAAGCAGGACCATGTGGCGGATGCCGGGGGTATCCGGGCCTCCGTCGATTGCTATCCGGAAGAGGCCATGGAGGCCATAGGCGGGACCGGGGATACCCTGACAGGAATTGTCTCCGCCCTTCCCTTTAACGGCCTTGACCCCGTCGATGCCGCTGTTCTTGCCGCACGGGCCAATCGGCTTGCAGGGCATTGTGCCCATCCGACACCCGCCACTCAGGTGACGGAAATTATCCGGCAGATCCCGGGGGCACTGGAAGATCTTCTTGAAGGAACGGGGGAACCCTGTGAGCAAAGATGTGCCTTCTGATCCGTATACCGTCCACCCGGACATGACCCTCTTGGAGGTGGTTTCCCGTTTCAGACGGACAGAGGCCGTGTTCAGGCAATACGATGAGAGGGCGGGTGTCTGCCTTTGCTGCCGGGCCCTTTTTGACCCCCTCCGGGAAATGGCCGAAAAATACGGCCTTGACCTGCAACAACTCCTTTCCGATCTTGAATCCGCCGTTGACCGGGACAAGGGTTGACCTCCCCTTCTCCCTCATGGACCATTGAACAATTCCAGGTCTCTCACATCCCCCGGGCCCTTCCTGCCACATTCATATTGTCGACCAAAGATTTTTCTGCCCGTGAACCGGGTTTCTTTGACAGAACTCCCCTTGTGCGCATATTACGCATCAAGGGCCATTTGGTGGTTGAAAAAAGGGGGAGATACGGATATCTACTATCCTAGTTGCAGAACGTGGCGGGGCGCTGTTTCGGCGCTCAAGGCGCCCTGCATTGCGAAATGAAGGCATATCTCAATCACACCTTGTGATCCGAAAGGGAGGCATTCGTCTTATGCTCAAAACGAGAGTCAATGATACCCTGGGAATTGAATACCCCATCCTCCAGGGGGGCATGGCATGGATCACCGGCTGGGAAATGGCCGCAGCCGTTTCCCAGGCCGGTGGCTTGGGGGCCATTGCGGCCGCCACCATGGAACCGGAAGAACTCGTCGATCACATCCATAAAATCAGAGGGGCCACAGGCAATCCTTTTGCGGTAAATATCCCGCTGAGACTCCCCTCGTCCAAAAAGGCGACGGAAATCGCCATCGGCGAAGAGGTCCCTGTGGTCGTCTCTTCCGCAGGAGATCCGGTCAAATATACCGATCGATTCAAACGAAAGGGCATCAAGATCTTTCAGGTGGCCTTTACGCGGGAAATGGTCAAGCGATGCGATCAGGCCGGCGTGGACGGCGTCATCACCATGGGCATGGAGGGTGGGGGCAATCTCAACCCCTCGGAGATATCGACAATGGTGCTCGTCAGAGAAGCGGTTGAAGAGACCGATCTTCCCGTCGTGGCAGCCGGTGGCATCGCAGATGCGAGAGGCCTTGTGGCCGCCCTGGCCCTCGGGGCCGAAGGCATTCAGATGGGGACCCGCTTCCTCGCCACCCGGGAAGGGACGCTCCACGAGAATTACAAGAAGGCCCTGCTCGAGGCAAGGGATACGGACACGACGGTTACCGGCAGGACCACCGGGCTGCAGTTCAGGGTGCTCAAGAACCGGCTTGCGGAAAAGGTGCTTCAGATGGAGAAAGAGGGCAGGGACCGGCAGGAGATCGACGCCTTTACGATTGGTTCACTGAAAAAGGCCGCCTTTTCGGGAGATGCCGAGTGGGGATCCCTGATGATGGGGCAGGTGGCCGGGTTGATCCATGACATAAGATCCATCAGGGAATTGCTGGACGAAATGACGGTTGAGGCGGAAAGGGAAATTGATCGGCTGAATCAATGCATCATTTGATGCTTTGCAATATTTGTGTCCAAAATATCAAATAAGGAAACGTATATGCCCTTCATGAAAATCAACGGACAAGATCTCTACTACGAGGATCACGGCCAGGGTGACCCCGTCATGCTTCTTCACCACGGCTTCGGGTGCATCAAGATCTGGAAGAACATCTATCCCGCCTTGATCGAGGCGGGCTACCGGATCGTCATGTATGACAGGAGGGGTTACGGCCGGTCCGAGAAGGGCACTGATTTCCCGGATTTTTACACCAGTGATCAATTCCGCGCAGAATGCGTAAAGGACCTGGCCGTCCTAGTCGATTGTCTCGAACTCGAAACCTTCCACGTCATCGGTCAATGCGAGGGCGGCGTGGTTGCCGTGGATTATGCCGGTGCCTACCCGGAAAAGGTCAAGACCGTTACCATTTCGAGCACGCAATGTTTCAGCGATGTTCCCATGACGGTATTGAACCGGGAGAAATTTCCCAAGGCCTTCAGGGACCTGGAGCCGGAACTCAGGGAAAAACTCATTGACTGGCACGGGGAACAATACGCCCAGCCCTTTTTTGATCAGTTCCGACTATTTGGCGGGGCCTATGGCAAGGACTTCTTCGATCTGCGTCCGCAACTTCCCGCCATAAACTGTCCCTTTTTGATCCTCTATCCGGATCGGAGCGCCATCTTCGACGTGGAACAGGGCCTGGACTTTTACCGCAACCTGCCGAAGGGTGAGCTAGCCGTTTTGCCCAAGTGCGGGCACAATACCTACGAACATTATCCCGAAGAATATGTTCGCATGGTCCTTCAGTTCCTGAAACGAAACGGCTGGTAATCAAATCTTTTCCAGGTCCACCTGGTCCTGAAAGTGTTCCAGTAGGTCCTGGGAAAGCCTTTCAAAGTCCTCTTCGGCGTTCATCTCCACGACGAGGTCGCGCTCATCCAGGACCTTGAGGAACCCGTGCCGCTTGACCACTTCCACGACCTTTTTGACATCGGTGGTCACCCAGCCCTGCATGCGCATGACGAGTTCATCGCCCTTGAAGGGGCGCTCGATGGTCAGATCGACCTGGCGATGCTTGGCATCCCATCCGATGACCGCGGGCCGGACGAGTGTCGGGGTGACGGGATCATGCATGGCGGCGCACCTCAGCCAGAGTTTTGCTCGAATCATTTTCTCTCCCCATTCCTGGTGTCTAGTCTTTGATGAATTTGACCTTCGGCGCCTCCTGACGCTCCTTGGGCACTTCGAAGAAGGCAGCCTTTTCAAATCCGAACATACCGGCAATGATGTTGGTGGGAAACCGACGGATCTTGATGTTGTAGACCTTGACCGTTTCATTGTATCGGCGCCGCTCCACGGCAATCCGGTTTTCGGTCCCGGCCAGTTCATCCTGAAGGCGGATGAAGTTGGTGTTGGCCTTGAGATCGGGATAACGCTCCACCACGAGTAACAGGCGGGAGAGGGCGGAGGAAAGCTGATTATTGGCCTGGATCTTGTCGCCGACATTGCCCGCACCGCCCACCTTGGCCCGGGCCTCGGTCACGCCCATCAGGACTTCCTTTTCGTGGGCGGCGTACCCTTTGACGGTTTCCACATAGTTGGGTATCAGGTCATACCGGCGCTGGAGCTGGTTCTCCACTTGGGCCCAGGCGGCCTTGACCCCTTCGTCCGTGGTCACGAGACCGTTATAGGTCCCCTTGAGATAGAATAAAGGGATAGCGATGATCAGAATCAAAACGACAAGAACAATCAGTCCTATCTTTAGTCCCTTGCCCATATTATCCTCCTAATGCGTCGACCGCTTTTGTCAGCTTGCGGACTTCTTGTAGATACTCCTTGAAAAGGCGTCTTGTCTCTTCGTCCGACGGTTTGGCCTTTTCCTCTTTGATGTCCAACAGGCGTTCAAAGAGCTCGGGATCCATGTCAAAGGTCTCACAGGCCTGCCTGAGGGTATGACGCCGGTCCCCTGTCGCTTCTTGCCCCTTCAGGAATAAAAGCGCCTCAAAGACGGCCGCAAAGGCCTGGATGGATTGACCGATCACTTCCTTCAGCCCCCTGGCCTTTCCGGAGGTCTCCAGATAGGCCTCCCGGAGGAGAAGCAGTTTGCCTTTGATCTCCCGCTCACACTGGAGCCTCACCCACTTTGGATCAAAGGACAGCTCCTCCAGAATATCCTTTCCGTAAACCAACACGTGATTTTTCTGAAAGGTAAGATATTCGATGGGAAAGACATCCGTCGAGGTCCGGATATAGGTCTCGGTCAGGAAAAGCGGAACGGCAACTTTTCGCTTTCGCCATTGCTCCACGAGCTTAAAGGCCCTGTCCAGGTGGTCGATGCCCCCTTCCGAGAGGACGATCATGAAGTTGATATCCGATTTGCCCGGGCGATAGTTTTTCCCCGTCGCACTGCCGTAAAGGATGATACTGATAAGATCCAGCCCCAAGATGGCTTTGAAGTCATCGGTGAAGTCCTGAAAGATCTCCCTGGGGTCCTTTGGTGCCTTGGCCATAGTCACTCCCTAAATTCAAAAAATTTGAAAGGATAATCGGATTAACGGAATTTTCATTAAAGAATCTCTCACACCAATTTCCTTAATTTTCGTTTGACTTCAACCTTCTGTTCTCCGAAATTGATGAGAAGGGCGATTTTTTTCCCGGTTGCGACGAGGTAGTTGACTAATTGGACCTCATGGGTCAATTCCGCATGAATCACCGGCCCATTCCCCTATAAATTGAGAGAAAAAATAATCAATAAAATCCCGTTTATCCTGTGATCCTGTTTAAATATTTTAGAAGCCGCCGCCAGCGCCCCCACCTCCGCTCATGCCGCCGCCGAAACCGCCGAAACCGCCGCCAAAACCACCGAAACTCCCGCCGAATCCCGAACCGGAAGTCCGGCCGCCCCCGCCCATGAGGAGAGGCAAAAGGAGAAGCCAGGATCCTCCTCGCCCCCTGGAGCCGAACCTGAAAAACACCAGCAGGAGCAGGATCAGGGGCAGAAACGAGAGTTTTGATTTTTTCTTCTTCGGTGCCTTGGCCCCCACCTGCCCCGTCAGTTGCACCCCGGCATCCTTGGCGATGATCTGGGCCACGGCCATGGTGCCATAGAGCAGACCTTCGCCGAACTTGTTCTGCTTGAGATAGGGGAGCATGTATTTATCCCGTATGGCTCCGACCAGACCGTCGGGCAGGATGCCCTCTACCCCATACCCGGTCTCGATCCGCATCTTTCGTTCCTTGACGGTCACAAAGATCAGGACCCCTTCGTCTGCACCCTTCTTTCCGATGCCCCAGGTCTGATAGAGGCGGTTGGCATAATCGTTGTATTCCGCGCCGTCGATATCCGGCATGGTGACGACCACCACCGGGACCTTTGTTTTCTGGAGCAACTCGGTGGTCAGGGCCACGAGTTTCTGTTCATGGGAGGCCGGGATCACATCGCCAAAATCGTTGACAAGCCCCTTGGCCTTGGGAATAGGTCGTTCGGCATAGGCGAGCCCCACCGCCAGGGAAAAGACAAGTGTGATAAGGAGAAAAAAGCCGGATTTTTTATGACGATTTTTCATGAACATATCTTTTCGGGGTTCCTGCAAAAAGGATTATATGGATCTCATCAAAGATGCCGTTCCAAGTCCATTACAATTTATCATTCAAAAGATAGGGCTTACGATTAAGAAATGCAACATACCCTATAATGCGCGCCGTGTCACCATTGGTCGGTCGTTTTCCTGCTATTGAATCATGCGAGGCTCAGTCTGCACCGTTAGGACAGTTACCGGATTCTTCACCCATTCCCGGATACGTCTCGGTGTCACACAAAAAAAAATTGTTGGGATATTGGTTTTTTGACTAACGAGAACGACCACTGCGCGGATTCAAACGACAATTTCCGGCAGGGTTCGGAATTCTTTACGGTGCTCTCCCGACCCCCGGGGGTATACTCGTGCCCACCGTAAAGCTCAGAGTGTCGGTCACGTTCGTCTTGGTCGTCGTACCCGAAGTGAGGATTCCGGCCGCATCGCTCATGGCCGTGGGTTTCGTGGTCGTAGGCGCAGGTGATGTCCATATCCGTGGTGAAGTCCACGAGTATACGACATCAAATATGATGCCACTCGGCCACATTTTGTACTTTAAAATGCACGAAACAGAATTTGCGGTATCATTCTTTTCAAATTGTCAAAAAACTTTAATATATTTGATATTCGATGCAAAAAAGTCACAATTATAAAATTGTTCCACTGTCCAGATTCTCATCACCGCCGTCAAAATAATTCACGGTTTCCCTGACCCCCATTCCTCTTTCGACAAAAAAATGTTTTCTTTTAAAGCCTTCTATTCTATCCTTAAAACCTTTGAGGTTTCTGTCCATGCCTGAACTCCCTCGTATATCAGGAGATCAAGCCATTACGGGATTCAAGCAGATTGCCATGGAAACCCTCAGGAGCGCGATTAAACAGGCAGGAATCACTGTTGAAGAGTTTGTCGCTACCTACGAAAAAAAATAATCAATAGGCCCTAAACTTCGGAATTTTTCTTCAATTGAGTGACAAAAAGATATCGACTGTACTTCAGATTGCTTCCGAAAGGCGTTTCAGGGAGTACACACCATCCAATCCCCGGATGACCTTCGGTCGCTTTTCGTGTTTCGATGGAAAATGGCGCTTAAATTGATGGTAGACCCGGTCGACAAAGGCCTTGCTTCCGATGATACCGCTGTCCGTAAAATACCGTGTACGGTATCGGAACCGGTCGATTTCATTCAGATTGAAATCCCTTTTCCGCTCCTTCTCCGTATCCCTGACACCGCCCTTTTCATAAACAAATCGACGGTAGTCGCTCAACCTATCCTTTGCCTTCTTTAAACCGAATTCATTCAACCCAAAGTCAAGGGAAAGAAAACCGTCTTCATTTTTCCGCTGAACATGGTATCCAAATGAAGCCCATCGGTATGCTTCCGGTTTTGAGACTATCCCGGCTCCTACCGGATTCAAATCGATGTAGGCCAGGCACTTGATGAGCGTTTCACCGTTATCAACGATCACGCTCTAGTAGCGGTCGGAACAGAAGAAACCTTTCCGGTGGTGCCTTCGGTTGTAGAAGTGTGAAAACCCCTGCTGGATCTCCCAGACGGCTACTATGCCCGGCTGCTCGAAGACTATACGCGAAAAAGGAATAGGCTCTATGAGTCCCTTCTTAAACTCGAGTTCAAGGTTTTCATACCGGAAGGCACCTATTATGTGATGGCGGATATCACGTCCATGGGATTTGAGGATGATCTGAACTTCTGCCGCATGCTCCCTGAAAAGGCCGGGGTGGCCGAAATTCGCTGCTCTTTTTTTATGACCTCCGCGGGCAGGGCCGGGAACTCGTTCGCTTTTGCTTCTGTAAAAAAAAGGAATCGCTGGCGGAAGGCATTCGCCGGCTCGAGAAATGGCTGGGCAAACGAGACAGCCGTCAGGAGTAATTGAGGGACCTGATTAGATCTCAATTTGCACGAAAAGTAGTCTGAAAGATGGGCCGACGAAGATCTTTTCATCCGTACATTCTTTAAAACTCCTTTACTTCCGGGCGATGTTCCCCAAAAGATCGAGATCCGAGTGCGTTGCAATTAGGTCAAAGTGTTTATCTCTATGAAGTAACGGCGCTTTATTTTCAATACAGACGCGCGCTATATAAGTATCTGTCAGGGGAACGGAAACGCCTTTCC
>CAYNYM010000041.1:0-13476 GCA_964401325.1 uncultured Desulfobacteraceae bacterium
CCAGCCTGGCCAACAATGAGGTCAACTTCTGCCTGGTACCGGAGGTCCCCTTTACGCTCGAGGGCCTCCTGGATGCCCTAAAAACCAGATTGGAACTCCGAGGTCATGCGGTCATCGTCGTGGGCGAGGGGGCCGGTCAGGATCTGATGGAAAAAACGGGCCGAAAAGACGCCTCCGGCAATATCCGGCTCGGGGATATCGGTGTCTTTCTGCGGGACAACATCAGGGCTTATTTTGGTCAGATCGGGATGGAGGCAAACCTTAAATACATCGATCCCAGTTACATCATACGAAGCCTTCCGGCCAATCCCCACGACTCATCCTTTTGTCTGCTACTCGGACACAATGCGGTGCACGCAGGCATGGCAGGCCGGACGAATGTGCTCATGGGTTTCTGGAAGAACCAGTTTACCCACGTACCGATACCCTTGGCCGTTTCCACCCGAAAGCAAATCAAAACCAAAGGAAATCTGTGGCGTAATGTCCTCACCTGCACCGGCCAGCCAAGGGTCTTGACGTAAGAAAAGACAAACGAAGGCAATCCCGGGATGCTGGGGACAGATCATTCCTCATCGGTGGATCAGGGAAAAACAATTTTCCATGCCTTTGCGTATTTCGATCGAAAACTGTACCAGGACGCAATCATTTTTCACCCCGGATACCTCCCCTCTGTCCTGAAATCCGAAGCATAAAATCGCCCGACAAAAAAAGGCCAATGCGTTGAAAATAAAAAGTTTTACCTTTAGATTCTTCTTGTTGTTTCTTTCCTTTTCTTTATGCCTTTGCGGAGCCGCGACAAAGCCTCCGGGGGGAAGGGATTACCTGAATATTGTCAGGTCCTACGCAGATTACCTGTTGGAGCATGGGCGCGATCGATGCGGAGACGAGCACTCACCGCTATTTGCTGCGGCATTGGACCGCATCCCCCCCATAACGGGTTCCTACTTCCCCATCGACGGCATTCGTGAAACCGACCGCACGCTAAAGGGTGCCAACCCCATGCACGATCAAAACCTGTATCAGATCCTTTATGCCCTGACAGAAATTACAGGCCTTGAAAACTATTCCCGGGAATCGGATAAGGCCTTGAGGTATTTTTTCGGGCACTGTCAGAGTCCCAAAACTGGACTGATGGCCTGGGGTGAGCATATTGGATGGGATTTTAAATGTGAAGACATATGCGGTCTGGACAAATCTCACGAATTTTTCCGGCCCTGGGTGCTTTGGGAAAAAATCTATGAACTGAACCCGGACGCCGCCCTCAAATTTGCCAGGGGATTATGGGACCATCAGATTCACGATCACAAGACGGGCAAATTTTCCCGACACGCCCGCTGGTCACGGCACCAGACTAAGGCAAGCAACGAATACCCGCGTCACGGCGGTTTTTACATCATGACCTGGGCCAGGGCATTCAGGGAGACAGGAGATCCCGTCTTCGAGAGGGCCGTCGAAACCCTCGTAGAAATGTTCAACCGGCGGAGTTCGAAGCGGACGGGAGCAATACCTTGTGCCTCGGACCCAAAGCTTGAGGAGATCGTGTGGCCGGACAGCAACTTATCCCTGGCAGTGGACCTGACCGACGCCGCCGGGGCCTTTCCTGAACCGCTTCGGGGAAAAATGATCCACCGCGCTGAGACCACGGACCGGGTCTATTTATCTCTGGGGCATGACTTCAGTCCCAAGGGAATCGGCTTTGTCCAGGGCGCGCACATCGATACGCTCAAGCCCCTGACATCAGGACCCTGGACCCACACAAAGCCGTGGGTCACGGGATACGGAAAGGCCACCGACGCACGAATCGCTAATCTCTGTTATCTCCGTTATCAACAGCTTTCTGAGGGAAAAAGCCGGAGGGGCTATCGAATGTTGATCCTGAATTCTGCATTTCGTTACCTTGAAAGCCTGCCGAACTTTAAAGAAACCATTTATCCCGGACCCATGGGCCATGTGGTCCTCCACATGCTGGCGGCCTATGAGATCACCGGGGAGGAAAAATACCTGACCCGGGCCGACTATTTTGCCCGCCTTGCCGTTTCAAGCTTTCTTTCCGATGCCTCCCCACTGCCTCGGGCCTCCAGCCGCCATGATCACTACGAAGCGATCACCCGCGCCGACACCATGATGATGGCCTTCTTGAAAATATGGGCGATCCAGAATAAGCGCGAGCTGAAATCCAATTTGATCTTCAATGATCGGTGAGAATGGGGGTCCTGAGGCTTGCCCGCCTTCGGTGGGTTCACCGTTCTGGGTTCAGGGTTCAGATCTCCCGCGAGTTCGAAATTCGATCCGACGAAGGTGGATAAATGCTTGCTCGCCCTCCGGAGGTTTATCCGCCTCAGGAGGGCGGAGAAACCTCTGACGCGTTCGATGTTCACTTTTTTATCCCTTAACGTTAGCCTATTTAGCTCGTTCTCATCCAGAAAGGAGACTTTCCGGATTCGGTCTATCAGCGATCAGCTGTCAGCAAAAACAATACATTATCTGGAAAGTTTTTTGGTGATCAGGAACAATTTTGAGTCAAAGTAAGGTGTTTTTCTGCCAATAATGGGAATTTCACCCTATTTTCTTTTTCTGTTGGTCCTGTAATATCCTTGGGTAAAGGTTTTTGAAAAAAGGGGGTCACAATGACGGCACGAAATAGGATGTTATTGATTTTGGCTTTATTTGCGGTCGTTCTGACAGGATTTTGCCGGGACGCAGGGGCGGCTCAAAAGACCGTAGAATTGAATGTCATGGACTGCGGGTGACCGGATACCGCAGAGGCGATACGGGGTATCGTCAAGGCCGTTGAAGGCGTGACAAAAGTGGAGACCGACATCAACCGCCACACCGTCACCGTCACCTTCGATGAACAAAAAACCGACATAGAAAAAATCCGTAATGCCCTGGATGAGGGAGGATACCCATCAAAAATGGAATACAAGTGGATCACACCCTGAACGTTAGACGCATGATCAAGGGCATGAATATTTTAGACAATAGCAAAGGACGAAAAATCATGGCCGTCGATGCGAATCGGTCTAAGGGATATCGGCGATTTATGTTGCCGTGCCTGGGCCTGGTTTTCGTTTTCTTGTTTGTTCCCTTCACGACACAGGCGGCCTCTGACCGGGCACAAAAAAAGCCCTCAGCCTTCGAAAGGGAGAACAACGAAACGATTGAAGAGCTTGCACTTCCCATCCCGAAGCCGTGGAAGGGTGATTTTGACGGCATGAGGGAAAAGCGGCTGATTCGCATCTTGGTGCCCTACAGCAAGACCTTTTTCTTTCTGGACAGGGGGCGCAAGCGGGGTACGGCTTACGAGTTGGGAACGGCCTTCGAGAGTTGGCTCAACAAGAAGCACAAGATGAAGACCCTAAGGATCCATGCCCTCTTTATTCCGATGGCCAGGGACCGCCTGATCCCCGGGCTGATAGAGGGATTAGGGGACATCGCAGCCGGAAACCTGACGATCACTCCTGAGCGGTCAAAACAGGTTGACTTTTCCAGCCCGGGCCTCAAAGACGTGAAGGAACTGGTGGTCACAGGACCTTCGGCCCCTCCGTTAAAAGTGCTGGATGACCTGGGCGGAAAAGAGATTTTTGTTCGCCGATCGAGCAGTTATTACGAACACCTGGTTGCGCTCAACAAAACGCTCAAGCCAAAAATCATTCTGAAAACCGCTGAGGAAGAGATGGAGGACGAGGATCTCCTGGAAATGGTCAATGCAGTCCTGCTCCCGATGGCTGTTGTCGACGACCACAAGGCGCATTTATGGGCTCAGGTTTTTGACGATATCACCGTGCGGGAAGACCTGGCCGTACACACGGGTGGTCGCATTGCCTGGGCCGTTCGAAAGAACAGTCCCCTTCTTCTTGCCGAGATCAACGATTTTCTAAAAAATCACGTCAAAAAAACGGGACTCGACAATATCCTTCTGCGCCGTTACCTCCGCTCGACCAAGTACGTAAAAAACGCTATATCTGAAAAAGCAATGAAACAATTCCACAAGGTCGTCGATCTTTTCAAAAAATACGGCGCGAAATATGAATTTGATTACCTGATGCTCATGGCGCAGGGTTACCAGGAATCCAGGCTCAAGCAGTCGGCAAAAAGCCATCGGGGTGCAGTGGGTATCATGCAGATTCTGCCTAGCACGGCTGAAAACCCTCCAATCAACATGCGGGACATCCACAAGAGTGCTGAAAACAATATCCATGCAGGAACGAAGTATCTAAGGTGGATCGCCGACACCTATCTCAAAGACCCCGCAATCGATCCCAAAAACCGGACATTGCTGGCCTTTGCAGGATATAATGCCGGCCCCGGGAATCTCAGAAAGTTCCGCCGCCTTGCGAAAAAATCGGGTCTCGACCCCAATATGTGGTTCGGCAACGTCGAGCACGCAGCCGCCAGGATCATCGGCCGGGAAACCGTCCAGTATGTCAGCAACATCTACAAGTATTACACCGCCTACAAACTGATCGAGCACCACAGACTGGCAAAACATCCATAGTGTTCACGAAGGGTGCGACAGGTCTGGAAGTTCCCGCCTTCACATCAAGCTACGGCGAGGCAGGCAGGTTTCAGGGCTTGCCCAGCTCCGGCGGGTTCAACATTGGAAGTTTGACTTTCGATTCGCCGGAGTCGGAAAAGTGATTGATAGGTCTCCTACCAGAGTAACGCGCAACTCTGCTCTCACTTTATTCACCAATTATTTTGGTTTCCTATGGATTTCAGTAAAAAAACCTCTTTGAATACCATATCGCCAGGCCATGAAAAAACCAGGAGTATTAGACAACGACAAAAGATATGCCCCGCCCTTCTCTTCTGGGTGCTGCCCCTTATCTGTTCTTTTTTAAACCCTGATACCGCCTGCGCACAGAAACCCGCCCTGGAACCGGTCACGATTCAACTCCGATGGTTTCATCAGTTTCAATTTGCCGGATACTATGCCGCCATTGAAAAGGGCTTTTATGCAGACGAGGGGCTACACGTTTCATTGCGGGAATTCGAGTCCGGTCAGGATCGCATCGCCCCCGTATTGGAGGGCAATGCCCATTATGGTGTGGGGGGACCATCACTTCTAAAAATGAGGGCCGAAGGGGATCCGGTGGTGGTGTTGGCCCAGATCTTTCAACATTCGCCCGCCGTCCTGATTACCAGGAGAGGCAGTGGGATTCTCAGCCCCTATGAGCTTGTCGGCAAAAAGGTGATGTTTCCTCTGGACGACATCGGCAGCGCCCCCATCCAGGCCATGCTCCTTGAAACCCTGGGTGATATGCAGCGCATCACGGTTGTGCCCCACACATACGATAATTTGGATTTGATAAACGGCAAAGTCGATGCACTGGCAACCTATATATCCAATGAGCCCTTCAAACTGAAAAACAAGGGGGTGGACGTCGACATCATCGATCCCCGCTCCTACGGCATCGATTTTTATGGGGACAACCTCTTCACCACCGACAACGAGATTGCTGCGCATCCCGAGCGGGTGGAAAAGATAATCCGTGCCACACAAAAGGGCTGGGCCTATGCCCTCGAGCACAAAGAAGAGATTATCGAACTGATCCTCACGAAATACAACCCGGATGCCGATCACGACCTGCTTCGATTTGAGGCCAAAATCATCGATCAAATGATCGTGCCTGATCTGGTCGAAATCGGAGAGATCAACCCCAGGCGTTATGAACGCATCGCTGAAACATATCACAGACTCGGCATGAGTTCGGCCTCAACCATCCCGGACGGCTTCACCTACCGAAAGCAGCCCGAGCCGATTGTTTTGCTCTCTTCTGAAGAACGGTCGTGGTTGAAGGCCCATCCGGATATACAAATCGGTTATACCGACGCTTTTGAACCGGAGGTCATTGTGGACCCGGGCGGTACTTATCGCGGCATTCAGGTCGATATTCTGGATGAATTGAACAGGCGCCTGGGGACCCGCATTCGCCTCACCATCCATCCTGTTCCGGAGCTGCTGGAGAAGGCCCGGAAAAAGGAGGTGGACGGCATCCTAAGCCTCCATCCTGATTTTGCAGACAGGTTGGGGTTATCGAAAACCAGGCCCCACTTTAGCGGTTATCCCGCCCTATTCACACGCATGGGCGTGTCCTTTGACGACCCCTCGGATTTTGCCGGCAAGAAAGTCGCCGTCGTCGACAAGGTGTTTTTTTCCGAAAAAATCATGGACCGATATGGAAAGAGGGCAACAATCCTAAAGGTACAAGACGCGATGGAAGGACTGCGCTCTATTATCAGCGGGCAGGCGGATGTCTTTCTCGGTGCCACCCTCAACGCCTATCTCATCACCAAGTACCAGCTTTTCGGCCTGAAGACACAATACGTGTTTTACGATCGCAGGATCGACAACGTTATCGGTGTCCGCACAGACTGGCCGATATTTCTTTCCATTCTGAACAAGGGACTGTCCAGTTTTTCCCATGAAGAGATTGAGGCCATTGTGGCCAAATGGAGCCACATTAACGAGAAACAGGGCGATTTAATATCCTTTACGCCTGAAGAACAGGCCTGGTTGGCCAAGGCTTACCCAGTACGCGTCCGAGTAACGGAACAAGCGCCCCACATGTTTACTGAAAGCGGCCGACCGCTGGGTATCGCTCCGGATTTGCTCAAGGAGGTTTCGAAAAAAACAGGAATCAAGTTTCAGTTTATTAACCCTTCACCCCCTTTTTCCGTCGACCTCAAGGGAATCATACAGCGCAGCGGACCGGACCTATTGGGCTCACTCACACCCACCTTGGAACGGGAAGGGAAAATTCTTTTTACACGACCCTATATCACTTCGCCGAAATTTATTTTCACTCGGGATGATGCTGAATTCGTTGCCTCTATGGAACACCTGAACGGTAAGACAGTTGCGGTGATAAGGGGCTACCTTGTTCATAAGGAGCTTGCCGAAGACTATCCCGGCATCAAATTCTTATTCTTCAAGAGCAATCGCGAGGCCCTCACGGCTGTTTCTTCGGGGGAGGCCTTTGCCTTTATCGGAGGTCTCACATCCACACCCGTCATGATAAACCAATTCGGACTGAAAAACCTCAAGGCAGCTGCCCCGAGCCGTTTGAAGGACGCCACTGTGGCCATGGCCATAAGGAGCGACTGGCCTGAATTGCGAAGTATTATCAACAAGGTATATGAGGCCATACCTGAGAGTGAAAGGGCCGCCATTGTGAACAAATGGTCTTCCTTCAGGGTTGAATACGGCGTTAGACCCGGCGATATTCTGAAACGGACTCTGCTGGTCGGCGGATCTGCCTTCGGTGTATTGCTTTTATTTGTCTTTTGGAACTGGAGCCTGAGACGACAGGTTCATTTGCGTACGGCTGAACTCGACAGCAGCATTCAATCATTGCGGGCGGAAATCGCCGAGCGAAAGCAGGCGGTAGAGGAAGTCAAGCAGTACCAGCAACGACTCAAGGCCCTGGCGTCCCAGTTGACCCTTTCCGAGGAAGAAGAAAGGCGGCATATTGCCGCGGATTTGCACGATCTGATCGGTCACTCTCTCGCGCTGGCCCGTATACAGCTTGCCACCCTGTCCAGGGCCTCTTCAAAGACTGAAATCGCCGTCCTGGTGGCAGACGTTTCCAATATCCTGCTCAAGGCCATTCAGGACACCAAAAATCTCATGTTTGAATTGAGCTCTCCATCCCTGAACGAAATCGGCCTGGGGGCCGCCATATCAGAGTATTTGGACGACTACCTGGACCGCCGCTATGGCCTGGAAACGAAACTCATCGATGAAATCGACGGCCGCCTTAGAAAAAAGCTGGACGAGAATGTGCGGGCCATCCTGTTCCGCAACGCGCGCGAACTGCTCACCAACGTGGTCAAACACGCGAAGGCGAAAAAAGTGAGCGTTCAGTTGCGATCAGAAGGCAAGAGGGTGACCGTCATGGTCGAAGATGACGGTGTGGGCTTCGACCCTCACGCGGCTTTTCAGTCAAAGGAGGCAAAAGGCGGCTTCGGGCTGTTCAATATTCACGAACGCATGGCCGATCTGGGGGGGACTTTCGAAATCTTTTCCGAGCCGGGAAAAGGATGCAGAGCGATGATATCTGTGCCGTTCGAGAGCAGAGGGGAAAAAAGTGAGTGAGGGCAAAATATCAATCCTCCGGAACCGGCTGAACATCGAACTCGCCAGAGGCGAGCAAGCATTTATCCGCCGGCAGTGTGGAGGATTTCTCCGCCTTCGGCGGATCGAACGTCCAATTCAGAACCCCTTAATCCCCCAAACCCCGGAACCCGCCTGTCGGCCAAAGCCTAGGCGAAGGCGGGAACCTTTGAACCCTTGAACCCTGCTTGCCACGCCGTAACTTGATGCGAAGGCAGGAACCCTGAACCCCAAATCAAGGAACCTACCATGTCGAGTACCATCCTGATCGTCGACGACCACCCTGTATTTCGCCGGGGGCTATGTGTGCTTTTGGAAAAAAACAAAGACCTGTGCGTGATCGCAGAAGCGGACAACGGCCTCGAGGCGATGGAACAGGTCCGGAAACACTCTCCGGATATCGTGGTCATGGATATCACCATGCCGAATCTCGACGGGATCGAGGCCACACGACAGATTTTGTCCAAATTCCCCGAGACCCGTGTGGTGGCCCTCTCCGTGCATTCCGGAAAACGTTTTGTCCGGGACATGCTTCAGGCCGGCGCCTCCGGTTACATTCTCAAGGAGAGTGTCCCGGAGGAGATGATCCAGGGCATACGAACCGTGCTGGCAGGGAAAGTGTATTTGAGTCAATCGATTTCAGGCATCGTGGTTTCGGATTACAAAGATCTCCTGACGGAGACACATCAAAGCCTCCGGACACCTCCGGAGTCGATCCTTCGCACAAAGCTTCGCCGCCCGCCTATCTCAGCGGATATCATCCCCCGGTTGCGTTTGCTTGAAATGCTGGAAGCCGGTCGTCAAAGGCCCATGACCCTAATATCGGCCCCGGCCGGCTACGGCAAGAGCATCCTGGCGAGCCAGTGGCTCGAGACCTGCGAATGCCCCGGAGCCTGGGTGACACTGGATGAAAATGAAAACGACCTTCGCATGTTTTTGACTTACCTCCTCGAGGCCGTACAGATCACATTCCCCGAAACAAACCTGGAAACCAAAATCCTTTTGCGGGCAGCCCGGTTACCTCATGCAAAGGACCTGACCCACAACTTGCTCAATGATATCGAACGGGTGAACGAACCCTTTATCCTCGTCCTGGATGATTATCACCGCATCCATGAGGCGGCCGTGCACGATCTGCTGATTGAAATGCTGCGCCATCCATCACCCATGCTGCACCTGGCGGTCCTCACAAGGCGTGATCCTTCCCTGCCCATCGGCCCCATGCGCGCCCGGAGCCAATTGACTGAAATTGCGATGGAGCAATTGCGTTTTAGTCTTGCTGAAACACAGGCTTTCATGGAGCGGCTTCTCAGTGTGACCATCGATCAGCAAACAGCATCCCTTTTGGACGAAAAACTGGAAGGATGGGTCACAGGACTGCGCCTGACCGCTCTATCCGTAAGCCGAAAAGATGACCTTCTTCTCACCATCCAGGGACTTAAACAGGGTTCCTATCCATTTGTGCGGGAGTATCTCTTCCAGGAGGTTCTGGCAAAAACACCGGCGGCTTTTGCACGATATCTCTTGGAAACCTCCATCCTGGAGCGTTTTTGCGCATCGCTCTGTGACGCATTGCATGCATCGAACAGACAACGAATAGAGTCTGAAGATGAATACAGCGGTCAGTCATTCATAGACTGGCTGGAGAAAAGCAACCTCTTTGTCATTCCCCTGGACGAAACGCACCACTGGTTCCGTTACCATCATCTGTTTCAGGAGCTTCTGCAGAGCCGCCTGAAGCGGCAACTCAGTCCTAACCATATCCGCGAACTCCATTCCAGGGCCTGTGCGTGGTACTCGGAGAAAGGTCTTATCGACGAGGCCGTCCGTCATGCTCTGGCCGCTGATGATATGATGGGGGCGACCCGATTGGTCGAGCAGAATCGACAGGCGATGTTCAATCTTGATAGGTGGTACGTAATCGAAAGATGGCTCTCCCTGTTTCCCGAACACGTTGTTCATCAGCACGTCGAACTCAGCATGGCCAAAGCCTGGGTCCTTTACCATCATTTTGATATCCCGGCACTTCATTCGGTTGTGGATGCCGCTGACGCGCTTTTGAGCGAACAAAAAGAAGATCAACCATTGCGCGGAGAGATCGATTTCTTCCGCGGGTATCTCTGCTATTTCCAGAATGACGGTACCCAGAGCTTAAAACACCTGAATCATGCCCTTAAACGGATTCCTGAAACCTATCACGAGATTAGAGGCCAGAGCGAGATCCTCCATGGACTGGCCGGTCAAATGCAGGGAGAGGAAGCACGGGCGGTAGAAACTCTAAATAATTTACTCCTTCAGCTCCGGTCGTCAAAAACCATACGGGTCACCCGTCTTCAGGTCACACTTGTTTATATTCACACAATCTCGGGCAATCTGCCCGAAGCACTCCTGGTCAATCAGCAACTGAACGACTTCGCCGCAAAAAACGAATATGCCTACGCACGGGCCTGGAGCCTCTATCTCCAGGGCCTTATCCATTTTTATCAGGACGACCTCGAGGAAGCCATTGGTCATTTTCATCAAGCCCTGGAGCAAAAGTATCTATTGCACACACGAGCGATCATCGACGGCATGGCAGGGCTTGTCTACGCTTATCAGGCCAGGGGCCTGACGGATCCGGCCGAGGCAACGATGAAAGATCTTTTTGCCTATGTAGATCACCTCGATGACTCAAATTATTCAATGATTGCCCGTGCCTCTCACGTGCGCTTGTCGATCATGCAGGGGAACCTCAAACCAGGGCTTCGCTGGCTTCAGGAGAGTCCTCCCACTGAAAATATGGTCTGGTGGCTGGAGATCCCGGCCGTGACATACTGCCGGGCCCTTATTGCCGAAGGGTCGAACCGGAGCCTTGAAAAATCCGAAGCCACGCTCCGCGGACTCCTTCAGCAGAATCAGGACAATCACAACGTCTGTCACAGGATTCAAATGATGCCTCTACTGGCGGTGACCCTTTCAAAGGAAAAACGCCTTGATGAAGCCCTGGCTGTGCTGAAGGAGGGGGTAGCTATGGCGGAACCCGGGGGATGGATTCGACCGTTTGTTGAATTGGGAGAGCCCATGGCCGATTTGCTCAAATCATTGCTCAAGCAGAATGTCGCCGGAAATTTTATTGAAAAACTTCTCTCCGCCGTTCCTGCTTCCCGGTCTGTGATCGGGAATGTGCCATCTGCCTCTGAGGGGTCAACGCCTGTCGCCAGTCGAAGACCGAAAATCGAAAATGCCCTCATCGAGCCCCTGACCAATCGCGAGCTCGATATTCTAGAACTGCTCGCGCAGAGGTTTCAGAGCAAGGAAATCGCCGACAGACTCTGCATTTCTCCCGAAACCGTCAAATCACACCTGAAAAACATCTACCAGAAGCTCAGCGTCGGTAATCGCCGCGAAGCGGTGGAGAAGGCAAAGATCCTCGGGATTCTGACTGCCGTATGAAGAATCCGATTCGGAGTATAATACTTCTCAAAAAATGAACATCGAACATTCAACATCGAATTGTGAATTAGAAAAAAAAGAAGCATTGACCAGGATTTTCGTTACGAGTATAAAAACAATTGAAAAATAGATTTTAGCCGTTCTCATTGTATTTTCTCATTCGACGTTCGATGTTCAATGTTGGACGTTCCTCTTTTTTCTTCAGGTTTGGATCCCTAAGACCAATGAACATCCAACGTCGAATTGTGAAGGGAAAAAGATATGGAACGATGTGGCGAATTCAGTTGATAAAGCGACCATACAAACGTACGTTATAATTTACAGATATGGGAGGCCACACAGATGGAAAAATTAACCATAACCGAAGCCAGAAACAGATTCATGAAACTCCCTGATCAGGCATCCAAAGATCAGGTTATTGCCGTCACGAGAAGGAACAAGGAAGTATTGGCGGTTTTGAGCTGGGATTTGTACGAGGGCCTGATGGAAACCCTGGAAATCATGTCTGATCCCAAGTTGATGAAACTATTAAAAAACGGATTAAAAGACGTCAAAGTCGGGAGGACCCATTCACTTTCAGCGGCCCATGAAAGGCTTGGGCTTTGAAATACCGAATTCTCATTACCGAGACCTGTCTGAGCCTCCTAGAAAAAATCCCTCACAAAAAAATTCAGGAAACGATTTTAAGTCGCATCGAAAGATTAACTGATGAACCGGACAAACAGAGTAAACTGTTGGTCAAGGACTTATCCGGATTCCGTTCAATACATGCTGCAGGAAGATACCGGGGCGTTTATAAGATTGATCACCGGACCGTGATCATTTATATTCTCGCAACAGGCATTAGAAAAGAAGGGGACAAAAAAGACATCCATAAGATTGCAAGAAAGCTATTAAATGCAGGTCTTCTGGATTTGGATAATGAAAAAACCATGAAGGCGATTGAGGATTCAAGGCAGGGCAAAGGAAAGACCTTCTCCTCTACCGAAGATTTGTTTGATGATCTTGGAATCTGAACGATGAGATCAATCCGGCGTGACACTCAGCTCACAAAAGATATCAAAAGGCTTAAAAAACGACATTCGGACCTCTTCAAGTGAAGAACCGCTCAGGACGTTCCGTTCCATGAAACCGATTATAAGGGGCTCATATGTCAAGTCACAACTTGCCGTAACAAGACCTGTCAAGTTATACCTTCTTGTCCCATTCAACCGCCTTCCCCGGACAGACAGGGTTCCGGTGTTTAACCGGTTCTTCATTCCTTAACTTTAGTCACTTTAGCTCACTCGAAACTTTAGTCACTTCCCTTCCCTCACTCCACCGCTCCAACACTCCATTCCCTCTTCCACTCCATTCCCCGATCCCAAACTTTTCCCTTCCCCAACTTTAGTCACTTTAGTTCACTCGAAACTTTAGTCACTCCCTCCCCCCCTTCCCCCATTTTTACCCCTCTTTGGGGGATGTGCCATTACTCAGGGTTTGAGATGCTTAAACTACACCCTTTCATGTAACCAATCGACATTTCTTTTTAAGTTTTGAAGTTTGCGACCTATCCGTGAGGAAAACCGATTATGCCGGATCTTACAATGAATGCATACAGAGACTTTTTTGAAAGTGGCCTGAGGCGAATACTCCGGGATCAGGCCATCAAAGCCGGTATCAGAAAAAAGTTCTCGCAGGATTAAAAGATCCTTTTGACCGATGCTTCCTGCGAAAAGGTTTCGAAAAGGAGTCAGAAAAAATGGACGACAACTTCTCAAAACTGACCAGATTCATGGAATTTCTGAACCTGCATGGGCATCACGCGGTCAAGGCCCTGTTGGTCCTGATAGTCGGTCTGGTCCTGGCAAAACTGATCTCCAGGTATGTCAGGATGTTGCTGCGAAAGACAAAATTGCCCCCTGCACCGATCGCCACAGTGTGTA
>CAYNYM010000042.1:0-12765 GCA_964401325.1 uncultured Desulfobacteraceae bacterium
TCAAGGAAGACGATCTGCCTAAGATTGAAGAAAAGATGAAGGAAATCATCAAGGCAGATTACCCTGTCGTAAGAAAAGAGGTTGCAAGCCAAGAGGCCTTGGATTTTTTTGAAAGGGAAGAGGAAGATTACAAGATTGAATTGATCAATGATCTGGGCGAGGAAAGGGTCTCGCTCTACACACAGGGCACCTTTACAGACCTCTGTAGAGGTCCCCACATTCCCTCCACATCCATGATCAAGGCCTTCCGCCTCACAAAAGTTGCAGGGGCATACTGGCGTGGCGATGAACGCAGGTCCATGTTGAGCCGCATATACGGTGTGGCCTTTGGGCATCAGAAGGCCTTGAAGCAATATCTCCACAAACTCGAAGAGGCCAAAAAGCGGGATCACGTTAGACTGGGCACCCAACTGGGTCTTTTCAGTACCCATGAAGAGATCGGGGCCGGGATGATCGTATGGCATCCCAAGGGAGGCATGCTCAGGCACATCCTGGAAAGTTTCGAGATAGAGGAACACCTTAAACGCGGCTATGAGATCGTCAAGGGTCCCCAAATCCTCAAGACCGAATTGTGGAAAAAGTCCGGTCACTTTGAGAATTACCGCGAAAATATGTATTTTACCGAGATCGATGAGCAGTCTTACGGGATCAAACCGATGAACTGCCTGTCCCACATGATCATCTACCGTTCCAGCCTAAGAAGCTATCGAGATCTTCCGAAGAGATATTTTGAATTGGGATTGGTTCATCGCCATGAAAGGTCCGGGGTGCTTCACGGGCTGACCCGGGTTCGGGAGTTTACCCAGGACGATGCCCATATCATTTGTGCGCCGGAGCAACTGGACGCTGAGATAAAGGGGGTTCTTGGCTTTGTAAGGGATATCATGGGGGATTTCGGGTTTGAATATGAACTGGAGATCAGTACCAAACCGAAAAAGTCCATTGGGTCGGACGAGGATTGGGAACTGGCAACCGGTGCCCTTCAAAAGGCTATGGACGACTTTGGCCTGCCCTACCAGATCAACGAAGGCGACGGTGCGTTCTATGGCCCTAAGATCGATGTGAAACTCAGAGACGCCTTGGACAGGACCTGGCAGTGCGCCACCATTCAGTGTGATTTTACGCTTCCGGAAAGATTCGATCTGTCTTATATTGATAAGGATGGCCAGAAACACCGGCCAACCATGATTCATCGTGTCATACTTGGTTCTGTCGAAAGATTCATCGGAATTCTGATCGAACATCATGGCGGTGCCTTCCCCACATGGCTCGCCCCGGTGCAGGCCGTGGTGCTTACGGTGACCGACCGCAATATCCCCCATGGCGAGAAGGTCTTGAACTCGCTGATCAACGCGGGTATCAGAGGTGAATCGGATTTTCGCAATGAAAAGCTGGGTCTGAAGGTCAGGGAGGCCCAACTTCAAAAAATTCCCTATATGCTGATCATAGGGGATAGGGAAAGCGAAAAAGAGGGTGTTACTCCAAGGCTGAGGAGCGGCAAGAATCTGTCCTTCATGTCGGTCGAGGAGTTTGTGGACCTGATTAACGAGGAATGTAAGCAAAGGAGGTAGTGGCGATAGGCAAGAAAAGCGATGACGTCAGGGTCAATGAGAAAATCTACGCCAAGACGGTCAGGCTCATCTCGGTTGGCGGAGATCAACTGGGGATTGTAGCCGTCGATCAAGCGCTGGAGACGGCCAAGAAGGACGGGTTGGATCTGGTGGAGGTTGCGCCCAATGCAGATCCCCCGGTTTGCCGGATTATGGATTACGGCAAATTTAAATACCAGACGGCCAAGAAGGGGCAGGAGGGCAAGAAGAAGTCAAAGACCTACCAGCTGAAAGAGGTCAGGCTCAGACCGCATACGGAAGAACACGATCTGGGATTCAAGATCAAGAACGTGAAAAAATTCCTGGAAAAGAAAGACAGGGTCAAGATCTCGGTTCAATTCAGAGGCCGGGAAATGTCTTACATGAATGCGGGCGTCGAGCTTCTTAAGAGGATCGCTGAAGAGGTTGTGGATGTCGGCACGGTGGAGCAACCCCCCACAAGGGAAGGCTGGCGCCTCACCATGGTGCTTGTCCCTGCGTAGATCCCTCATTGAAGGCCAGGCCCGGCAAGATCGGAAAAGAGGTCACTGCTGCCGTTCCGACTCTGTGCGGATTTACGCTCATTGGTATGGAAACGCCACCTCTCGAAATATCCAGTCCCGGGGATTCTGAGCGGATTTTACTCCACGGGCCTTTAAACATCCGTGTGCCTTTTCGAGCTTTCTCTAAAGGAACACGTGGGCAAAGGGTGGCATTCTCTCTGTCTCGGCACGGGTGAGGAGCATCAGGCAACCCCAGCCGGGTTGAAAAGAGGCTGCCTTGATTTAAGAAATCGGAAACGGGCAACGCCCTAATTATATTTTTTACATGGAGGATTAATAATGCCGAAGATGAAAACCAATCGTGGCGCTGCCAAACGATTTAAGGCCACGGGTTCGGGCAAGATTGTGAGAAACAAGGCCTTTGGCAGTCATATTCTGACAAAAAAAAGCACGAAAAGAAAACGCAACTTGAGGCAATCAGGCCTCGTCGATGATACAAACAAGAAGTCCGTAAAAAGGTTGATTCCGTATCTGTAGAAGAGCAAAAGCTATGAATAAAGGCGCCGGCAAGTGCTTACACAGGGACTTGCTTGAGGCTTACAATATCAATACAACCGAGAATCATTTCAAGAAAGAGGTTTAGTGATGCCAAGGGTAAAGGGAGGCTTTAAGACCAGACAAAGACGAAACAAGGTGCTTAAGGCGGCGAAAGGTTTCAGGGGCGGACAGGGCAAACTCTTTAAAACCGCCGCTATTGCCGTGAATCGGGCGGGGCAGTACGCCTATCGGGATCGAAGGGTTCGAAAAAGAGATTTTCGACGCCTCTGGATTGTGCGGATCAACGCCGCTGCCAGGGAAAATGGCCTTTCCTACAGCCAATTCATGGGGGGCCTTCATGTGGCAGGCATTGATCTGGACAGGAAGGTCCTTGCCGACATGGCCGTGCATGATCCTGCCGCCTTCGCGCAGGTCGCCAATATGATCAAGTAAAGCCCTTGAGCAGGCCTTGAGTCGTTATGTGCTGTTTTGGGCCCCGTTTCTGTTTGCAGGCGGGGCTTAAATGTGTGCAGAGAAAGGGCTGACAGGAACAATAGGTTTTTGATGAAAGCAGAACTGCAGGAACTTGAGAAACGAGCGTTTGGAGAACTTGAAGCTATCAATGACTACTCGGACCTGGAGACCTTTAGAATCGCTTATCTTGGGAAAAAGGGTCTCATCGGCGGGTTGATGAAAAAACTGAAGGCGCTGCCGGCGGAGGAAAGACCAGAAGCAGGGCAGCTGGCCAATGAGACCAAGGTCAGGATATCTAAATTTTTTCAGGAAACCCGTGAAAGAATAGAGGCCGGCACGGCGGAGCAGCAGGCGCTGCTGGATATTACCCTGCCGGGAAGGGAACCCCTTAGGGGGAATCTTCATCCCATCAACCAGGTCCTCAGAGAGATCTGCCGGATTTTCATGGACATGGGCTTCAGGGTCGTCGAGGGGCCTGACGTGGAACTGGACTACTATAACTTTGAGGCCCTCAATATCCCAAAGGATCACCCTGCCAGGGACATGCAGGATACCTTTTATGTGTCGGATAACGTGGTGCTTCGGACTCATACCTCTCCGATGGAAGTCCGCGTTATGGAAAAACAGCGACCGCCCGTCAGCATCGTTTCTCCCGGAAAAGTCTACAGACGGGATTCCGATGTCTCACACACCCCCATGTTTCATCAGGTTGAAGGCTTGCTCGTGGATAAAGGCGTGACCTTCGGGGACCTGAAGGGAACGCTGACAAACTTTGTGCGGGAAATGTTCGGAAAGGGAACGGGTATGCGTTTCAGGCCCAGTTTTTTTCCTTTTACCGAACCCAGTGCGGAAGTGGATATTCAGTGTGTCATCTGTGGTGGGAAGGGTTGCCGCACTTGCTCGAATACGGGATGGTTGGAGATTCTGGGCTCGGGTATGACGGATCCGGCGGTCTATAAATTCGTGGATTACGATCCGGAAGAGATTTCCGGCTTCGCCTTCGGCATGGGGATCGAGAGGATCGCCATGCTGAAATACGGCATAGACGATATCCAGCTCTTCTATAAGAACGATATCCGTTTTTTGCGGCAGTTTTAGCTGCACGATGAAAGGCTGTGCGTGTGGCCCTGCATTTGTTTGCGACAATCGATGCAAAATGCAGGAATTAAATAATCAAGCTTATAATCGATTGAGTCGTATCCCATGCGAATAAATCTGAACTGGTTAAAGGATTTTGTGAATATAGACCTGTCTCCGAACGAGTTGTCTGACCTACTGACCATGAACAGCCTCGAGGTGGAGACCATCGAACCCCAGGGACAAGGCCTCCGCAATATCGTGGCGGCCAGGATACTGGATATCAGGCCTCATCCGAACGCCGATCGGCTCTCCCTATGTGTGGTGGATACAGGTGATCGGGAGGTGCCTGTCGTATGCGGGGCCCCCAATTTGGAAGTCGGTATGCTTTCGCCTATCGCCCTGCCGGGAATAAAGTTGCCAAACGGCATGGTCATGGAAGCAACCCGTATAAGGGGGCAGGAGTCCGTGGGGATGTTACTGGCGGAAGATGAAATGGGTCTGACCGATGACCATACCGGTATCGTGGTCCTGCCCTCGGAGACGAAACCCGGAACCCCGATCCCTTCGGTCATGCCTGTGGAGGACTGGGTCCTGGAGATCGGGATCACCCCCAATCGGCCCGATTGCACCTCCGTTTTAGGCGTTGCCAGAGAAATCGCGGCATTGACCGGGCAGAAGCTCAGGCAGCCTGTCATTGAGATTGTGGAGGATCAAACGCCCATCGGGGACCTTGCAGGCGTCATGGTTGAAGATCCCGTGGGATGCCCGCGCTATGCGGCCGGGATGGTCCGCGAGGTGGAGTTGAAGGCGTCTCCTTTTTGGATGAGATACCGCCTTCATCTGTGCGGCATGAGAGGCATCAGTAATGTGGTGGATATCACCAATTACGTCCTCTTTGAAATGGGACAGCCCCTCCACGCCTTTGACTACGATCGTCTCCAGGAGAACCGCATCGTGGTTCGGCGGGCCCGGAAAGGGGAACCGTTCACGACACTGGACGGAAAGACCCATAGCCTGAGTCTGGATCACCTCATGATCTGCGACGGTCGAAGATCCGTGGCCCTGGCAGGGATTATGGGAGGGCTCAATTCGGAGATCTTTGCAGGCACCAGGAATGTGCTTATCGAGAGCGCCTATTTTGATCCGATCACCATTCGAAGAGGTTCAAAGCAACTGAATCTCCTGACCGAGGCATCCTATCGATTCGAGAGGGGGATCGATATGGAAAATGTCACGACGGCCCTGAAACGGGCGTTGTACCTCATGGCCCGATATGCGGGCGGGAAAATCGCCCGAGGGATTATCGATCACTATCCTGAGCCCTATCAGCCCAAAACGATTGATTTGAGAATCGACAAGACCAATGCATTGCTTGGACTTGAACTGGACAGAGACCGGGTGGCCGGTTATCTGGAGGCCCTGGAACTGGGGGTCGAAACATGCGATCAAAATACCCTTCGTGTCCGCCCCCCCGCCTTCAGGGTGGATCTTGTCCGGGAAGTGGATATCATGGAGGAGGTGGCAAGGCTAGAGGGGTACGAGCGCATCCCGGTGACTTCTCCCCATGTGCGGCCCTACGTGGAAAATGAAAGCCCGGTGCTCTTCATGAGTGACGGCCCCAGGGAGATCATGGCGGGAATGGGGTTTGAGGAAATCCTTTCCTATAGTTTCATGTCGCCGGAATCCGTTGATGTGCTCGGCGTTGAACAGAGCAGCGAGCTGAGATCCTTCGTTCGGCTGCTCAACCCCCTGACCGTCGATCAATCGGTTATGAGGACGTCCCTGGTCCCCGGTCTCCTTGGAACCATTAAGACCAATATCGCACATGGTGAAGAGGATCTGAGAGTCTTTGAATGGGGAAATGTGTTCATTAGACAAGAAGGCGAAGAACTGCCCCTTGAAAAACCACTCCTGGCAGCGATCATGACAGGTCACCATGCCTCGAAGGCCTGGTACCGGGAGAAAAGGAATCTCGATTTTTATGATATCAAAGGGGTCCTCGAGGCCCTGATGAAGGGGTTGCGGATAAAAGACGTTATATTCAAGCGGGGGGAGATGCCGGCCTATTATCATCCGGAGGTCTCCGCCGTTCTTGAGTCGGAAGGTTCTGTTATCGGCCGTGTGGGACAGGTCGCAGCGGAAGTGATCGAGAGGCTTGAAATAAAGAGCGACGCGGTCTATGTCTTTGAATTGGAGATGCCTCGCCTTTTGGGAAGGATTCAAAGTGTTCCGGTCTTTGAGCCCTTCTCCAAGTTCCCGGCCGTCTATAGGGATATTTCACTGCTCATCGACAAGCGTGTTGAAAGTGCCGTGATCAGAGGTATAATAAAGGATGAGGGTAAGGAGTTGGTGGAATCGGCAGAACTCTATGATGTTTTCGAAGGGGGAAAAATAGATGCCTTGGAACGCGCCATGACCTTCAGAATTTGTTACAGATCCAGTGAAAGCACCCTGGACGGCAGAAAAGTCAATAGCCTTCATGAGAGCATTATCAACGAGATCCAGAAAAAAACGGGTGGTCGCCTGAGAGAGGCCTGAACAGACTATGCAGGTCCCGGATGACAAGCGATATTTCAGGATTGGTGAAGTAAGCCGTATCATCGGGGTTGAACCATACGTTTTGCGATACTGGGAAAGTGAATTCCCCCAGATCCGCCCCCGAAGGGCCGACTCCAACCAGAGAACCTACCAGAAAAAGGATCTCGAGATCATCCTGGAAATCAAAAGACTCCTCTACGAGGAGAAAATGACGATCGAGGGTGCGAAGCAGAGGTTGAAGCAACGCAAGCCCGAAAGGCCGTCTGTGCCCCTGAACAGAACATTTGTGGAAAATCTAAGAACGGACCTGCACGATATTCTCAAACTCCTCAGCTAGTCTTTATGATGAAGATTTCTGCGGGGACTTTGCTGATCATGCGGGATCCCCTCTCCGTAACCACAAACACACTTTCAACACCCACACAGAATTCCTTTTCAAAGACCATCTTGGGCTCAAGTGCAAAGGTCATGCCCGGTTCGAGCAGATCTTTCTTGCCCCGGGCAATGAAGGGAGGCTCTATGAGTTCGAGCCCGATTCCGTGTGCGATAAAGTTTACTTTGTAGCCCGGAGGCCCGAGATAGAATTCCCCGTAACCCTTTGAGTCCGCGACGGACCGTGCGTGCTGAAAAAGTTCGTCAACCACGATGCCGGGTTGGGCTTTTTCCAGAACGGCGTCATGGATCTCAATGACCGTGCGACTTGCCCGGAGTGCCTTATCGGGCATGTTGCCGATCGCAAACATCCGGGTCTCATCCATGTGGTACCCGTTGAGAATGGAAGCCAAATCGACCATGACCGGTTCGTTTGGCATCAGACGCTTACTGCCCGCGCCGCAGGGAAAGGCCGCTGATGTCCCCTGACCACTGGCCGGGGAATCCAACAGGCCGACCATGCCGCCGCTTTTCCCACTCAAGACATGCCAGGGGTATCCCTCGGTCTGATAATCCCGGACCCGCATCTTCCCCCCGTGCCCGTGTTTTCGCGCAAAGGCCTCAAACATGCCTGCAAACTCCATCTCCGTGAGGCCCGGGTGAATGCTGGATTTCATGTATTCAAAAGTCTTCTGGGAGAGTTCGGCGGTTTTTTCCATCTGCTCGATTTCCCACGGTGATTTGGTGCCTCTCACCTTTAGGATGAGAGGCGAAGCATCCATGGTTTCCTGATCGGGAAAGAGGGTCGTGTAAAAATTGAAATCCCTGACCGGCAAGACATCCATTTCAAGACCCAATCGGTCCGGCAGTCGCCCGTGAAAGTCTGCGATCCTCCCCGGAACTTCTTTTACGGATGCTATTTCGATGATGTCTTTGAGCATGGACTCCTCCCGGGCCCGGGGGAGATATTTTTTGATCATCAGAAGAGGCTCGCCCTCGGCGGGGATATACAGAAATCCGTTCTGGGCGGTCCCTGAAAAATAAAAGAGGTCCACCCTTTGGATCACGAGGAGTCCGTCCATAGGACTTTCCTGCAATGCCTTCTGAATACGGTTTTTGCGTTGCTCAAGCTCACTGGCGGGAACCTTGAAATCCTCTCTCATGGCCGCAGAGATACCCCCCTTTGGATAATTTGTTCGGTTTAAGACCCGTTCGCTCCATGCAGGGGCAACTGTTTTTTTGCATAACATGGCCCCGTGGAAACATGACGGTTGATACCATCAATTCGACGAATATGGCAAGGATAAGATGGGTCAAGTTGCAAGAGACCAGCCCCTGGACCCTCGGCAAAAGGACCATCGCACGTCGAACATCCAACGTTCAGGGTCGAACTCAATGCGGGCAACCCCCTCTTTGTACCCGGAAACCTCATGCCTCCTTTACGAAAACCTCCCCTGTGCTATAATGGGCATTTTTGGGATACTGAAGGGGCCGGTTTTTTTAACATGGAAGAACGTAACTACTCAGCTAGATAGGCATTTAGGCCGTGAGGTACCGCAGGAAGGGAGTATGCGTGATCACATATCGAGCAACCAGGGAATTGCCCAAAGAAGAAATGTATTGTGGAAGCCGAGAAGGTTTTGGGCGCCCTGCTTCGATCAATGCGCGGATAGCGAAGGGTTCGGAAACTAATAGCCTTTAGCCTACAGCCTAAACAACCTGAACAGTTACGGAAGAACAACGATAACGAGAAACGTACATGGAGCGAGCATACAGAAAACGGGTTCGGCCGGGCAGATTGATTTCCTTCCAGGTCGTGGTGAAGGAGACCGACTTGTGGATCCGTGCGGAACGAAGACTGGAAAAAGAAGCCAGGGACCTTGTATTCGGATACCGGCACCAAATAGAATATTATATCTCCTTGCATCCGCAGTTTATGACCTCCCTTCATCCCTACCATGAGGACCCCTATGCCCCGGAAATAGTAAGGGACATGATTAAGGCTACAACGGATATCGGGGTGGGGCCCATGGCTGCAGTGGCGGGAGCGGTGGCTCAGTACGTGGGCGAAGGGCTTTTGCGCCATACGGATCAGGTGATTGTTGAAAACGGCGGGGATGTGTTTCTGAAAGCAAACAGACCCGTAACCGTGGCCCTCTTTGCCGGCAACTCTCCGCTGAGTGAAAAGATCGGCTTGGTGATCGACCAAAGCCGGATGCCTATTGGCGTGTGTTCCTCATCCGGAACCGTCGGGCACTCTCTGAGCAGGGGAGCGGCGGACGCCGTTTGCCTGGTGTCTTCCTCGGCCCTGCGGGCCGATGGTGCAGCCACGGCGCTCTGCAACAGAATTCGAAGCAGGAAAGATCTTGAGCATATTGCCGGCTGGGCAAGCCGGATCGAGGGGATCGATGGAGGCCTGGCCGTGATGGGTGATGCCATGGCCTCATGGGGCAACATTGAGCTGGCCGCCCTATGAAATGAAATTGAGGACGCAACCGTTCATCGATGGTTCCCCAGCCGGTGGTTTACCCCTGAGCTCAAAAGAGGTCCCCATGGCCGGGGCACTCGCCAATCCATTTTCCAGGAAAAATTTGCCCTATATTGTGGTTATGATTTTGTTGAATCCCATTGTTCAATGAGTTTATTTGGGGGGCAGGGGCGTCTGGAAAGTCGCTAAAGATAATAGAGCGTATCGTCAATCGTGAGGGCCTGTTTCTTCAAGCCGCCCGTCGTTGATTTTTTCTCGAAACCGAAAGGGTCTTCTTGTTCAAGAAGATCTCCCATTTCCGCTTCGACCTGCTCCGGGTCTTCCCCTGCCTCCATGCGGGTCAGGGCCTCTTCCATACCGGAACCCATTTTCAGGCCTGTCATATCCGTGAGTTTACGCATCAGATTGGCAGCCTGTCTCGGATCGTCTTCGTCCATATGTTCGGCCTCGCGCGCGAGCAGATCCATGGCCTGTCCCATTTTTGATTCGTCAAGATCCGGCATTGGGGCCTCTTCATCTTCCCCTCGACTGCGGGGTGTTGAAAAGACAGACAACTGCCGTTCGAGTCGTTGCTTTCCACATTTCGGACAAAGAGGCCTCTTTTCCGTATTGACGGAGCTTGAAAAGAAATTGAATATCATATGACATTCCTTGCAATAGAACTCATAGATTGGCATGTTAGCCTCCTCCGATCAATGGCTTCAATAACAGACAAACGCTGAACCCCTGGGTTTTTTTTCCAGTGATCCGTTCGGTGTGCAAAAAGGGGAGGGGGCATGCCTTTTGGGGCGCCGCCCGGGACCCGGTCACTGTTCCTGCAATCCCGAGATGTTTCCTTTTGCCCCAACATGATAGCCGGGCCTATACTCGCGACAGAATCGATGCCGCCCGTCTCCCATTGCCTGTCAAATACAAAAGAAAGCCTCGACAGTCAAATGATTTCAGGGCGTCGATTCAGATTATGACTTGTCTTTTTCCCCTGGATTGCTATACTCCTAGCCGATTCAGGCAATAGCAGGGGTATGTCCAGATAGCAATGAAAACGGTCATCGGCGTTATATCGGATACACATCTCAGCCATGTAACCAAAGAATTCCAAGAGATATATCATCGATACCTGTCGGGTGTGGATGTGGTGGTCCACGCGGGGGATTTCGTGTCTCTGGAAATGGTCTCGTTCTTGCGACGTAAACGCTTCCATGGGGTTTGCGGCAACATGGATACCCTGGAGGTTCGGAGAATGCTGCCGGAAAAAAAGGTCATGGAATTCGGTGATTACAGAATCGGCCTTATCCATGGGTGGGGCGCCCCCAAAGGGATAGAAGAACGGATACGGGACGAATTTATCGGAACCGATGTGATCATATACGGACACTCACACCGGAGCGCAAACCACAAGAAAGGCGGAACGATCTTTTTTAATCCGGGCACGGCTACCGGTTACGCGGCCGGTGGCAGTCACAGTATCGGACGTCTGATTATCGACGACAGAATTCATGGAGAAATTATAAACATCGATTAATGGCCCTGTTTGCAGTGGGCAGGGAAGCAAACTGAAAGGAGTGGTTCTGGATTATGAGGGCATTGTGGGCACCGTGGAGAATGGAATATATCCTTTCAAACGAAAAGGACGAGGGGTGTATCTTTTGCCCGGGAGATGACAGGACCCATGATGAGGAGCGTCTCTTTATCCATGTGGGAAAATCGACCCTCGTCATGATGAACCGTTTTCCTTACAATAACGGTCATCTTCTGGTGGCCCCGATCCGGCACGTGTCCGGTCTTGAGCATCTCTCGGAGGAAGAGACACTGGATCTCATGACAATGGTGAGGAAAACCATTGAAGCCTTAAAAAAAGAGATGAGTCCGGAGGGCTTCAATGTGGGTTTGAATTTGGGAAGGGTGGCGGGAGCCGGTATGGAAGAACACATGCATTTTCATGTTGTCCCGCGCTGGAATGGCGATACCAACCTCATGACGGTCCTCGGTGATGTCAGGGTGATACCGGAGCATATTAGAGAGACTTACAGAAAACTATTACCCTATTTTAACAAGGCGAACTAAAACGCCCGGAGGTTATTCATGAAGCACCTTAAGTTCATCGTCTTCGTCCTCTTGGTTTCCATCATATTTGTCCTGGCCTTCCAGAACAGCGAAGCGGTGTCCAGGACGGTCCAATTCCGGTTGAATCCTGTTTTCGTTAACGAAGTGCACACACCGGAGATCGCCGTCGGCCTGGTAATGCTCATCACCTTTTTTCTCGGAGTTATCCTGACGGGCTTTTGTGGCATAGCAGAACGCTTTCGCCTTAAAAGAGAAATGAATAGGATTGCAAAGGAACTGGAAGATAAGGATAAGGAATTGAATTCTTTGAGAAATCTTCCGATAACTGCGGATGATGTGAGTGCCGGCCAACTAAACGGGGCGTAGGCGGCTTCGAAGGAGATGACCTAATGGCCGAACCGTTCTGGCAATCATTCCTGAGCCCCCTCCATCTGCAGTTTCTCATGGGGGTCGTTATGGCCCTTATCGTCGGCGCAGGACTGGGGTGGCTCATGGGGCGGCGTATGGAAGGAAGGGGAAAGGCCGCCTCCAGACAAGGGGATGCCGCTTTTTTCAAGGGCATCCAATATATCCTTTCCAATGATCATGATCAGGCCATCGAACAATTCACCAAATCGGTGCAGGTGAACTCGGACACCATCGAGACCTATGTGGCCCTGGGAAACCTTTACCGGTCAAGGGGTGATATCGACCGCGCCATACGCATTCGACAAAGCATCATCGTAAGGCCCAATATTGACGAGGCGATCAAGTTCCAGGCCATGATTGATCTCGGTCTGGATTACCGTAAGGGGGGATTCCTCAACTGGGCCCTGGAGAACTTCCTGAAGGTTATCGAGAAGCAGCCGTCAAATCTGGATGTCCTGAAGCATGTCGAAAAAATCTATGAGGAACTGAAGGATTGGGAGAATGCCTTCACCGTCCGCCAGAAAATAGACCGGCTTTCCGGTGGAGATCACGATCACATCCTGGCCCACCATCAGACCGAGATGGGCAAGGTCTTTCTCGAAAAAGGTGACCTGAACAGGGCAAAATCATGTTTTAAGAAGGCCTTGTCCATCGATGCCGGGTGCATAGACGCCTATCTCCATCTTGGGGATCTCGCTTTTACCAAACAGGA
>CAYNYM010000043.1:0-12615 GCA_964401325.1 uncultured Desulfobacteraceae bacterium
ACACGAATGGTGCTGTCCTTTTCGGACACGGAAAGGTGGATGAAGTCAATCTCAGGCCAGGGCGGATTGGGGGTCAGCTTGAGCTCGTGCCGTCCCCCTGTATCTGCAGCCGTGAGTTCCACGACAAAACCGTCGATGACATCTTTCAGGCCTTTGAAGATATCGCTCAAGAGTTTCAATTCCTGCCCCAGCTTGCCTGCGGGGTATCTGTAGACCTCTTTCTTCTCGGGAATATACCACCAGAGGGTGTTCCCGTCCGAGATAACGAGCTCTTGTCGTGGGCTTTCCTGTTCAATGCGCAGGAAATGCGGGGGTTTGAAGTGAATGAACCCCGCGGCGAGGTCGCTCTTGATGCCGTCGTCCAGCATGGCCATGGATCGCGTAACCACGTCCCGTTCATAGGGGACGGTGAGTCCTGCAAGGGATCCGTATTCCTTCTTGACGCCCTCAAGAATCTTGAGCAGACGATCGTCGGCCGCCGCCGCTCGTGAGCAGCAGAGCGCCAGGAGTAATAAAGCAGAAGAGACTAGGATAACCCATTGAGTGAGGGGCGTATCCCGAAGAATACATTTGTGGGGCAGAAGGGAAGGTTTTGTCATGGTCCGGCCTTTATCGAGTTTAGGGGAGCACATCCTTTTATTTATCCTCGATCCTGCAGAGCCCGCAAAGAAAACAGGGCAATCTTGTCTTTCTCTGTTTCCCACACCCGAACTCTGCAAAGAGGGAAATAACCTCTCACATGGGCTCGTTAGGGGTTTTTCCTACCATAGACATCCCGGGGCTTGACGCCGTCCGAGGGGCCTACGATACCTTCTCTTTCCATCACTTCGATCATGCGGGCCGCCCGGTTGTAACCTACACGCAATTTCCTTTGAATCATGGAGATGGAGGCATGGCCGGTTTGTATCACCAGTTCCACCGCCTTATCATATTTTTCGTCGAGCTCGAATTCCTCTTCTTCCGTGTCATCGCTTTTGGCGACCTGTGTTGCGATGGACGCGTCATAATCCGGTTTCATCTGTTCTCTTAGAAAATCCGTTACCCCCTTGACTTCTTCTTCGGAGATAAAGGCCCCATGAATCCTCATGATTCGGCCCACACCCGGCGGGACAAAGAGCATGTCACCGTCCCCGAGAAGATTTTCCGCACCGATGCCGTCCAGGATGGTTCTCGAATCGACCTTGGAGGATACCTGAAAGGAAATGCGGGCCGGAAAATTGGCCTTGATGATGCCGGTCAGCACGTCTACGGAGGGCCTCTGGGTGGCGATGATCAAATGTATGCCGGCGGCCCGGGCCATTTGGGCAAGGCGGGTGATGGCCTCTTCAACATCCCTGGAAGAGGTCATCATCAGGTCCGCAAGTTCGTCGATGACAAGAATAATATAGGGGAGCAGTCTGTCCTTTCCTGTTTCCGCCTCTTGTTTGGGCGTCTTTTTCTCCTTCAGGACCTTGCGGTTGTAAGCCTCGATGTTTCGCACCCCCCTGTCCGATAACAGCATGTAGCGTTTCTCCATCTCCTCGACCGCCCACCGAAGCGCCCGGGTGGCCTCCTTCGGGTCGGTTACCACAGGGTGGAGCAGGTGAGGAATATCCTGATAGACGGAGAGCTCGATCCTCTTGGGATCAATCATCAGGAAACGCACCATGTCGGGGGATACCTTGAAGAGCAGGCTGTTGATCATGGCATTCAGGGAGACACTCTTACCGGTCCCCGTCGCACCGGCCACGAGCAGGTGAGGCATTTTGGTCAGGTCTGTTACGACCGGGGACCCGGTGATATCCTTTCCCAGGGCAATGGTAAGCCGGTGGGAAGAGGACTTGAATTCCTCGGCTGAGAGGATCTCCTTGAGGTGGACGACGTTTCTCTTGTTGTTCGGGATTTCAATGCCGATAGCGCCCTTGCCCGGAATGGGGGCGACGATCCGCACGCTTGGGGCCCTGAGGGCCAAGGCAAGATCGTCGGACAGGCCTACGACTTTGCTGATTTTGACGCCGGGGGCGGGTTTCAGTTCATACATGGTAATGACAGGCCCGGGCAGGATTTCCACCACCTCACCCAGTACACCGAAATCCGACAGTTTTTTCTCGAGACGGCGGGCATTCATCTCCAGGCTCTCCCGTTGGAATTCCACTCCCTTGTCTTGCTTGGGATCCTCCAGGAGGTCCAGTCCGGGAAGCCTGAATTCTCCGGCCACATGCATAAAGGGGAACGTTCCCTGCTCCGGTTTTTGTCGCGTCTCCACCCTTTTGGGCTCAACGATGGTGACCTTGCGTTTGGGTGTGGCTTTGTTTTTTATGAAAATCTTTTTTCGGACCTTTTTCTTGCGACGCTTCTCTTTCCATTTCAAAAGAATATCCCGTATGGTTCTGCAAGATATCTTGACCCAGGAGACCATCCTTGACAAAAGGAAGCCAAAGGAGAGATGGGTGCAAATCATAAAGGAGATGATGCAGACAGAAAGAAGAAGCACGCAGGTCCCGAAGTGGTTGAGAAACCGACTCATGAAATGGGACACATAGTGGCCGACTACGCCGCCGCTCAGGAGTCTATGACCTCGGTACAAGATTTCGTCCGGCAGGAAAAGCGTGAGGATGCCTGCAAAGGAAGAGAACAGGAAGAGGGTGGCTGTTATGGTTTTCAGGGGAGAGGAGAACGGCTGTTGGCGAAAGGAGAGGCCGGAGGCCGCCAGGAATACCACGACCAGCCAGAATGATGAGAATCCCAGGCCGATAAAAATCCAACCGCCCAGGTTGGCACCCACGGTTCCGAAGAGGTTGTAGACCTTGGTGGACACTCCCGTCCTGATTCCGAACAGCGGGTCCCCGGGATGGTAGGAGAACAGACTGACCCCCAGGAGAATGGCCACCAGAAGAAAAATGATGCCTCGTATTTCTCTTTTTATCGGTTCTTGTGTTTCTTTTTTAGTGGATTTTTTTTTTGACTTTTTGCGCATAGTCGGTTTGCCTATAAATTCCCTCTTGTCTCACAGCGTAATGATGATCGGCATGATGATCGGGCGCCGTTCGATGATCTTGTAAAAAAAACGCTTCAGATTTCGCTTGATATCCGGGGCCACTTCTTCCCCCTCTATGGGATCCGTTCTTTCGGGTGCATTCAAGACCTCCAGAACGATGTCTTTTGCCTGTTCAAGTATGACCCCTCCCTGATCTTCAAATACGAAGCCTCTGGAAATGATATCGGGACCGTAAATGATTTCGCCCGTCTGCTCGTCCAGGGCCAGTAGGGCGATGACCACCCCATCTCCTGCAAGTCTTCTGCGTTCCCTCAAAACCAGTTCGCCCACGTCTCCCACGCCTTTTCCATCCACAAGGATGCGGCCCGTATGCACCCTGTCCAGGATCTTCGCCACACCGTCGGAAAAACAAATCGTATCCCCATTCTCGGCCAGAAGGGCTTTTTCGGGCGGAATACCCGTTTCCACGGCCAACCGAATGTGCTTGACCAGATGACGATACTCCCCGTGAATAGGGATGAAGTAGCGGGGTTTCACCAGATTGAGCATCATCTTGAGCTCTTCCTTGTAGGCATGTCCGGAGGAGTGTATTTGACTGACTTTCTCGTAAATAACCTCTGCCCCCAAGCGATAGAGCTTATTGATGATAGATGTGATCGCCTTTTCATTGCCCGGGATAAAGCGGGAAGAGAGGATAATCGTATCTCCCTTTCGTATCTTGATGCCCTTGTGTCTGTCACGAGCCATTCGCGTCAGTGCGGACATGGGTTCACCCTGGCTTCCGGTTGTGATGATGGCCACTTCATTATCAGGCAGACGGTTGATTTCGTGTTCTTTTATTTCAGTGCCCGGAGGTATGCGAATAATCCCTTCCTCTCTGGCAATGCGAATGTTTGTGATCATGCTCTTGCCGCTGAAAAGCACCTTTCGATTGCATTGGGCGGCCAGTTCGATGATCTGCCTGATACGTAAGATATTGGAGGCGAAAACGGCGACGATCAGTCGCCCCTCGCAGGCCCGGAACAGCGTGTCGAGGGTCTTCTTAACGTCACTTTCGCTTTGAGTAAATCCTTCCTTTTCAACGTTGGTGGAGTCCGAAAGGAGCGCCAGAACGTCCTTTTCCCCGTAATGGGCGAACCTGATCAGATCCGTGCCCTGCCCGTCCAGAGGGGTCTGGTCGATTTTGAAGTCACCGGAGTGTACAATAATTCCTGCCGGTGTTTCAATGGCGAGTCCCACACCGTCCACGATGCTGTGATTGACCCTGATGAATTCCACCCTAAAAGGGCCGAAAAGGGTCACGTCCCCTGCCTTAATCGTCCTGAGGACAACCTCGTCGGTCAACTTGTGCTCCTTGAGCTTTTCCTGCAGGAGTTTGATCGTAAAGCTCGTGCCATAGATGGGCCTGTCGAGTTCCCTTATCAGAAAGGGGAGGGCGCCGATATGGTCTTCATGTCCGTGGGTGAGGATGATGGAATGGACCCTGTCTCTGTTTTCTCTGATATATTGAATGTCGGGTATCACCACATCCACCCCGGGCATATAGTCTTCGGGAAACATCAAGCCCGCATCGATAATGAGAATCGTGCGGTCATATTCCAGGACCATCATGTTCAGGCCGATTTCTCCGAGCCCTCCCAGGGAAATTAACTTTAGCATATTGTATCCCTGCTTAATTTAATTGTATTCAATTATCGCCAGCTTAAAACTTCAAGCATCATCCGTCAACATGGAAATTGATTTAATGCCTTGATCTGAATATTTTGACTGTGTTACGGTAGCCACAATCAGAAATACTTCTCTTTTCTACTTACCCATCTGGAAGGAGGTCGCAGCATGGCAAGCGTAAACAAGGTCATCCTGGTAGGCAATCTGGGAGCGGATCCTGAACTGAGGTATACGGCCAACGGGCGGCCGGTCGCCAGTTTCAGGATCGCCACTACCGATCAGTGGACCAGTAAGGACGGCGAAAAGGTAGAGCGCACCGAATGGCACAGGATCGTGGCCTGGGCTCGGTTGGGAGAAATATGCGGTGAATACCTTCGCAAGGGCAGCCCGGTGTATATCGAGGGAAAACTGCAGACCCGGGCCTGGGAAGACCGCGACGGCAACAAGCGCTACACGACGGAGATCGTTGCCCAGACGATGCAAATGCTCGGATCGCCGGGCAGAGGGGGAGCCCCCATGAAAGAGGGAACGGCAAGAACTCAGGAGGAAAGATATCCTGAGGAGGAGCCTATATCTATTCCCGAGGATGATATCCCCTTCTAAAGCCTGAATCGGAAGACGTCCGCAGGAAACGCTCCTAATTTTTTTGAGAATAAGGCAAGCCCGGCCGGGAGTGGACGAATTTCAGGCGTCTTATTCGTCCTCGTCTTCTTCCTGCGCCTCATCCGGTGGGGCGATTTCATCCTTTTTTTCCTTGGTGGCCTTTTTGAAATTGCGAATGCCCTTTCCGATTCCACTGCCTATTTCAGGAAGCTTTCCGGCCCCGAAAATGATCAGAATGATGATCAGGATAATAATGAGTTCGGGCATGCCTATGCCAAACATGTGTATCCTCCGAGTATTTTATCTAAAAACAAACAACTAAACCGATCGGGCCAAATACTGATCAATGACGGTCCCATCAGAGAATATCAGTTTTCCGTCCGAAACTAGGTGTCGATGTCTTCCTGCAGCAGCAATTTGAATTCGGGTGACTTTATGAATGCCCTGAGAGCACTTCGATAGCGCAGCCAGGATGACCACATTTCAAGCCATTCGTCGTTATGCCAGAAGAAGTCCGACGATTTGCCGTCGCTATGGACCGAAACGAAATCTTCGTACTCCTTGCGGCAATCCTCACACAGGAAAAATTCGGGGGTTGCCTTGAGATCCCGGCCCGATGAGTCCCTTGTCTGCGCACGAATCCCGCACATGGCACACCTGAGATGACAGGAAGAACACTGAACAGACCGCCGGAGGGAGCGAATTTTACTCCGGTACGTAACCAGGGTCTCCTTTTGTTTCTTCTTTTCCAGGCGCTTATTGAAGCTGACAATTTTGTCCATATGATGCCCCACTTTGCTTCAAGAGAATAAAAAATCTTTCTCTTCAAAGATCCCATGGCACTTACCTATACGGGGTCACTAGGCAATGGGTGATGACACTCGTGCTGATTCGGACTGTAGGCCCCCTATGGGGTTTCACCCTGAAATAACTAATATTTTCAGTATATCACCGGTGGGCGTTCCAGTCAAGTCGACCCTCAACCATCCACCATCAAGGCATCATCCTGTGCCGTGCATCGCGGGATTGCCGTTGTTGGTTCCTCCCTCCGGGGTGCAAGCCCCACGGGCCGGGTTTTTTTACTGCATCACCTCAAGAGCGGTTTCTCCCAGTTTGCCCAAGTCTCGTACCACCTTGATTCCGGCCGATTCGAGTGCCCTGATTTTATCTTCGGCCCTGCCCCGTGTGCCTGAAATGATGGCCCCTGCATGACCCATCCGTTTGTCGGGGGGGGCTGTTTGCCCGGCAATGAAGGCTATAACCGGCTTGTCGAAGGCCCCGCGGATGAATTCCGCAGCCTCTTCCTCAGCCGAACCTCCGATCTCCCCAATGAGGACGATTCCTTTTGTGTCGGGATCTTCTCTGAACCGTTTCAGATGGTCCACGAAGGTCGTACCCACAATAGCATCGCCTCCAATGCCGATACAGGTGGATTGCCCCAGGCCCGCACGGGTCAACTGGTCCACCACCTCATAGGTCAGGGTCCCGCTTCTGGAAACCACGCCGATAGGGCCGGGCTTGTGAATGGAACCGGGCATGATGCCCACCTTTGTCTTTCCGGGAGAGATGATTCCTGGACCGTTGGGGCCGATCAGCACGGTGCGTCCATTCCTCAAAAAGCCGGCCACCTTGATCATGTCCAGAGCGGGTATTCCTTCGGTAATGCAGACCACCACATTCAATGCCGCATCGGCGGCTTCCATGACGGCGTCCGCGGCGAAGGGCGGGGGAACGAAGATGCAGGCGGTATTGACCCCTTCCTTTTCCGCAGCCTCTTGAACCGTGTTAAAGACCGGGATACCTTCAACGGTTTGTCCCCCTTTGCCGGGGGTCACGCCGGCCGCGACTTTGGTGCCGTAATTCAGCATCTGCCTTGCATGAAAGCTTCCCTCTTTGCCTGTAATCCCCTGGACCACAACGCGGGTGTCTTCATCCACCAGTATGCTCATGATCGTCCCCCTTCCGACACCTGCTTTGTCACAAGGTCGGCCGCTTCGGCCATGGTCTTGGCGACAAAAAAATTCAAGTCAGAGTTTTCGAGAATTTTGCGCCCCTCTTCCACATTGGTGCCCTCCAGCCTGACAATGAGCGGCACGCGAATATCCGTTTTTTCGGCTGCGGCCAGAACGCCCCTGGCAAGGACATCGCATCGGAGAATGCCGCCGAAGATGTTGATGAGCATCGCTTTGACCTTTTTATCCTCCAAAATAATTTCAAATCCCCGCGTAATCATCTCCTCGCTGGCCCCGCCCCCCACATCCAGAAAATTGGCGGGTGCGGCCCCGGCCATCTTGATGACGTCCATGGTGGCCATGGCCAAACCCGCACCGTTCACCATGGCCCCGATGTTCCCGTCCAGGCGGATGTAATTGAGGCTGTATTCCTCGGCTTTGACCTCGAGGGGGTCCTTTTCCCTGGGATCGTCAAGGGATGCCAGGGCCTTTTGTCGGTAAAGGGCGTTATCGTCGATGGTGATCTTGGCGTCCACAGCCAGGACCGTTCCCTGTTTGGTGATCACCAACGGGTTGATCTCCGCCAGGGAGCAGTCACAAGACATGAAAAGCTTATAGAGACGGCCCATGAGGGACATGAGGGCCTTTAAGGTCTCGGGAGAGGGGAGGGGGCCCAGTCCGGAAACCAGACCCCTTGCGTGATAGGGCATCCAGCCCACCTCGGGATGGGCGAAGGCCTTCAGCACGAGTTCAGGAGACTCGGCGGCCACATCTTCGATGTCCATGCCGCCGGCCCGGCTACAGATCATGACAGGTTCGGCCCTGGACCTGTCCACCGTTATGGCGAGATAAAGCTCCCGTTCGATCTCGACGCCTTCCTCAATCAAGACCTGATGCACCTTCTTGCCCTCGGGACCCGTCTGTTTGGTCACCAAGGGCCGGTTAAGAATGGCTTCAACGACCTCACCCAGCTCTTCCCTGGAATGGACCACCTTGACGCCGCCCCCTTTTCCCCGCCCTCCGGCATGCACCTGAGCCTTCACCACCCAGGGGGGACCCTTCAGGTTTTCCGCCGACGCGACGGCCATGTCTGCAGAGGCCGCCACCCGCCCTGCCGGCACAGGAATTTCGAACTTTCGAAATACGTCCTTGGCCTGGTATTCATGAAGCTTCATGCGCCTCCTCCCCGGGAAAGATTGAAAAAACGTATGGGTCTAGCCCTTTGAAAAGAGTTTGACATGACCTATCCATTGCTGAATGCGCTTGGTAAATCTGAAAAGTTACAAAAAAACAAAGTTTACACTCTATCAAAGCCCTTCTGTCAAGCCAATTAGTTCCGAATGATTGACAGATTGTATTCGGGAATTTAATTTATATTACAGATTTGCACCTGTCCAAACCTCATAAATCGCCTCGGGAGGACGGGGGGGAGGATTTTTTTCATCCCACCGTTCACTCCGCCATCCCTTGTCGAATGCGTTGCAAAAATCTACAGCCAGTTATCTCTGTCCTATGAGGGCAATTTTCAGTGTTTCGGACCGGTGGGATTTTAAAGTTTTCGGAGGTGAATCCATTGAAGGGTATTCTCGGGGTAATATTCTCGGCTCTGTTCCTGATCTGCGGCATAGCAGCCACCGCAAGCAATGAAAAGCATGAGGGTGACGGGGAGAGGGTCACTATTTTGTATAGCCATCTCATGTCGGGCCATCTCGAACCCTGCGGGTGAGGAACCAATTCCCTCGGGGGGGTAGCTCGGCGAGCTACGAAGGTCAAAGAGATTAGAAAAGAGGGGCTGCCAATCATCCTGATCGACGGTGGGGAATATGCCGATGAATACAGCCTGCAGGGAGAAATTAAATTCGAGGCCTTTTTGGATGCCTTTCGGGAAATGCGCTATGACGCCGTTACGGTCGGCATCAGTGAAATGATGATGCAGCAGGGCCAATATGAGGCCCTTGAAAAAATCAAGGCCTCCGGGATTCCCGTCTTGACCTTGAATGTGAAGTACCGTGGCAAGAGACTCAGGGAGCGACCAATCGTTTTTGAACGAAAGGGCTTGAAAGTTGCCGTTTTCAGTATCCTTCTCCCGGCATCTCTGCCGGAGGCCTTGTCCAAGGAATGGGAGATTGAAGATCCCGAGGACGTTATTGAGGGTGCCCTGTCTTTTGCCAGGGGGAATGCCGATCTCGTGATCGGCATTCTGACAGGAGAACTGTCCCATGTCCGGGGACTCGTAGAGAGGCATGACGGCATGCACATGGTCGTGGTATCACAACATGCTGAGAAACTGCACGAGCCCGTGAAGATCAAAGACTCGCTGCTCTTTTCCACCGGAGACATGGGTCAGTATCTTGGACGCCTGGATGCGGAAAGGCGCAACGGGAAGTGGGTTTTTCGTGGCGAGCTCATCCCTCTGACGCGTGACATGGAAGCTGATCCTGCGATGGGGAAGGTCTATGACCGGTACAAAAAACGGGTTCTGGAAATGGCCTCGGAGGGCGAAGAAGAATTCCAAATGAAAACGGCCGGTTCTATTCATCCGTTACCTTTGGCCGCGGATTGCCGGAGTTGTCATGACGAGGTCTATGATCGGTGGAATCGAACGGTCCATGCCGTGGCAATGAAGGCTCTGGTGGCAAAGGACGAACAGTACAATCCGGAATGCGTCGCGTGTCACACGACCGGTTATAAAACCGGGGGATTCGTCTCCCTGGATTCCACGCCAAAATACAGCAACATTCAGTGCGCCGCCTGTCACGGACGAATGGAGGGGCACATGGATTTTTATGCCTTTGAGGGCGAGACCGCGGGTCTTGAAGAACCTTTTTTGTCTCCGGTCACGGAAAAGACCTGCCTGATATGCCACACACCGAAACGGGACAGCGATTTCTACTTTGAGAGAGATAGGCAGTTGGTGCATTAAAGAAGGCCATGAATTTGGATTTCCTATTCGGTATTTATCCGAAAAAGTTACAGTCCGCGCGCCGATTCGGAGCGAAGCCGATTTGGGTCCTTCATGGCGCTCTTGATGGTCTTCAGCAGCATCTCTTTGTCCCGGGGCAGGGTGCCACGAAGGGGTAAATAATTTGAGGCATGGTTTGTCCGAAATACCACGGGCCCCGGGGCATCAATGTTCCGGATCATCAGGTCGAGTTCTTTTAAGATTTCTAGAGGATCCGTGACCAGGTCGAATTCTCCCTTTTTCACCATAGCATCCAGGGGAGAATTGGGAACGACCATGAGCGTGAGCGCGGAAAAAAAGGTAGGATTCATTGCCGTGGCGGCCTTGCCCGTATTGACGGCGTGCCGCTCGTACCATTTGCGTCCGCCAAGCCCGATAATGACCGTGACCGAGGTCTGGATACCCGCCCTGCCAGCCCTGACCACGGCATCAATCTGATCCTGGACGGTCGCACCCTTGTTCATGAGGTCCAAGACGCACTGATCGCCGCTTTCCAGGCCGATAAAGACAAGTTTCAGGCCCGCCTTGCGCAAGGCTTTCAATTCTTCATCGCTCTTTCGCAGGATATCACTACAGCAGGCATAGCATGCCACCTGTTTGAGATTCGGGAAGGTCTCGTAGCACTTGGTTACGATCTTGAGGAGTTCCGGAGTCTTGATGATCATGGCGTTGGAGTCCAGCAGAAAGATCTTTTCTATGTTTCCTCCATATTGATTTCCACCGATTTCAATATCCTCCAGAATTTCCCGGGTGGGGCGAATCCTGAATTTCTTTTCGGGAACCGACCTGTCAAACAGGTAGGAAGCACAAAAATAACACCGTCCCGCCGCGGCGGACGAACATCCTACAGTGGCCTGCACCAGTAGGGAATAGGCTTCACTGGGAGGGCGATAGACCGGTTCGGCATAGTACATCTCGCTCCTTCCGGGTTTTTTTTTCATTTTGATTTCCCACCTCGTCTTTGTCTTAACAGTGTTCGAATAAGGGCGATAGGCCTGCACCCCTTGCAATCGATGTCTCAACAAGATTTAAAAAGGTGAAAGCCGATAGGCCTCATGTCTTATATCAGCTTTCACCTCATCTGCATATTTTGAAATATATTTTAGCTTGTTATAATGATTTGACTTTTATCGTGCGAGGCTTTGCCGCTTCTGCCTTTGGAAGGGTTAGCCTGAGAACACCATGTTTTAATTCAGCCTCAATCTTGGATTGATCGATTATTTCCGTCAGGTTAAACTGCCTGGAATATTTTCCGATTCTGTACTCTTGAAATACAATTTTCTCATCGGTTACCTCGGGTAATTTCACTTCCGCGTCAAGGGTGAGAACATTTTCACGAAGATCAATGTTCAAATCAGCCGCTTTAACCCCAGGCATATCTGCTAACAGGGTAAGTTCTTTTTCTGTTTCAAAGATGTCAACGGCGGGGGTAAACACGGCCCCGGGCCTTGTATGCTCCGCGGGACCGGTTACCTGCGCCTTTTCTTTCGCCTGTAATGCCTTGATTTCAGCTTCGGTCATGGCCCACACCTCCTTTCTCTTCAAGGTACTCCCGCTGGACTTATTTGACGGTGATCTGTTTTGGCTTTGAGACCTCAGCCTTTGGCAGAATCACTGTCAAGATGCCGTCAACACATGTCCCTTCGACCTTATCGGTGTCCACCCGGCCGGGCAGGCTGACAATTCGGCTGAATTTTCCTGCCTCCCTTTCTCTTCTATGGTATTTGGCCCCTTCCTTTTCTGAAGGAATCTTTCTCTCACCTGAAATAGATATGGAATCATGGGTTACGGAAATGTCGATATCCTCAGACTTGATTCCCGGAATTTCCGCTCGGATGATATAATGCACCTTCGACTCGGTCATGTTCACCAAGGGGAAAACCCCGGCATCCGGTTCCCTGTAAAAGCCTCGGGTGAGCCCTTCAAAAAGCCTATCCATTTCCCTTCTCATCCGATCGAGTTCATCATATGAACTCCTTAAGTTCGGCCAGTTTGAAATTGTTCTAAGTAACATGATTATGCCCCCCTTTCTGAATCATATAAAAGAAAGCATTCTTCAAATAATGAACAATATAATCAAATAGATAAGTGATTATTTTGTTAAAAAATTAATCATGGGAATGGGGATGTCAAGGAGGTCGATAATTTTTTTCTGTGACCGCCGTCTCCGCAACGACCGGGTGTTCTGCGGACAGCCCCGGCACCCTGCGCGCCCCCGATCAATCCCCCAGCAAGAGTTGCAGCCAGGGCATGGCCTTGGCGCCTTGCCGATCCGGGTCGTTTTTATCTCGCGGATCACTTCCCAACCGGTATTCGTGCAGATTGGTATAGCCGTCCTGATCCGGATCGTGAGCCGAGTCGTCCACCAGGGGATCCAATGCGTATTGCTCCTCCCAGTCATCGGTCATCCCGTCTCCATCATCATCGAGGTCCGCATTGTTGCCGATGCCGTC